>NZ_JBAUJR010000295.1:0-4973 GCF_049683935.1 Mycobacterium sp.
GGTCCTCGTCGTGGCCGACGGCGCCAACACACTCACCCCACCTGCGCCGGGAGGCTTCGACCCGCAGTCGGTCCCCGTGCAGGCCGCGTTGGACGATGCTCTCGCGGCGGGTGACACCACGGCGCTGACCCGCCTGCCCGACGGCATAGTCGGCCGCGTCGCCCACCAGGTACTGGCCGGACTCGTCGATTCCCCTGTACGGACGACCCGGGAGCTCTACCGCGGTGCGCCCTACGGCGTCGGCTACTTCGTCGGCGTCTGGCATCCGTGAGCAACCCGCGCCCGCTGGCCATCGTCGGGCCGACCGGAACGGGCAAGTCGGAGCTGGCGCTGGCCATCGCGGCGGCGCTCGCCGCGGAGGTCGCCGCCGAGGTGGTGAACGCCGACGCGATGCAGCTCTACCGCGGCATGGATATCGGCACCGCCAAACTGCCGGTGCAGCAGCGCCGCGGGGTGCCCCACCACCAACTCGACGTGCTCGACGTCACCGAGACCGCCACCGTCGCCCGCTACCAGCAGGCCGCGGCGGCGGACGTCGAGGCGATCGCCGCGCGGTCGGCGGTGCCGATCGTGGTCGGCGGATCGATGCTCTACATCCAGTCACTGCTCGACGAATGGTCCTTTCCCGCCACCGACCCGCAGGTACGGGCACGGTGGGAGCAGCGCCTCGCCGAGGGCGGCGTGGCTGCGCTGCACCGGGAACTGGCTCGCGTCGACGCGGCCGCGGCGGCATCGATACTGCCCACCGACGCCCGCCGCATCGTGCGGGCATTGGAGGTCGTGGAGCTCACCGGACAGCCGTTCGCCGCGTCGGCGCCCCGGATCGGTGCGCCGCGCTGGAACACCGCGATCATCGGGTTGGATTGGGAGACAACGATTCTTGACGAACGACTGGCGCGCCGAACGGACACGATGTTCGCCTGCGGTCTGGTCGAGGAGGTCATCTCGCTGCTGGGCAGGGGTCTGCGCGACGGGGTGACGGCGTCGCGGGCGCTGGGATACGCGCAGGTGATCGCCGACCTGGATGCCGGCGGCGACGGATCGGCCGCCCACGAGCCGACATTCATCGGCACGCGCCGCTATGTGCGTAGACAGCGGTCGTGGTTCCGCCGCGATCACCGCATCACCTGGCTCGACGGAGCCGCCCCGGGAAACGTCGACCGGGTGCTGCAGTTGTGGCGCGACGTATCCTGAGCAGGTGAAGTTCGCCAAGGGGCACGGTACGGAGAACGACTTCGTGCTGTTGCCCGACCTGACCGCCGCGATCGACCTGACGCCGGCGGCGGTCGCTGCGCTCTGCGACCGCAGGCGTGGCCTCGGAGCGGACGGACTGCTGCGAGTCACCATCGCCGGCGCAGCCCGCGATGCGGGGGTACTCGAGGAACTGCCCGAAGGCGTGAGCGCTGACGACTGGTTCATGGACTACCGCAACGGCGACGGTTCACCTGCACAGATGTGTGGAAACGGAGTGCGGGTTTTCGCCCACTACCTGTGGGCGCACGGTTTGGAACGGCGCCGTCAGTTCGTCGTCGGCTCACTGGCCGGTCCGCGCCCGGTCGAACTGCACGACGCCGGTGCGCTGCGCGCGGACGTCACCGTCGAGATGGGCAAGGCCAGTCAGTTCGGGAGCGGTTCGGCCGTCGTCGGTGGGCGCCGTTTCACCGGGGTGGCGGTCGACGTCGGCAATCCTCACCTGGCCTGTGTCGACGGCGCCCTCACCGATGCCGACCTGACCGCCCTCGATGTGGCCGCGCCCGTCTCCTTCGACGCCTCGCAGTTTCCCGAAGGAGTCAATGTCGAAGTCCTGACCGCCCCCGTCGACGGCGCAGTGACCATGCGGGTGCATGAACGTGGAGTGGGGGAGACCCGTTCGTGTGGGACGGGAACGGTGGCCGCCGCGTTCGCCGCCCTGCAGCACGACGGACGTACGACCGGTGCCCTGCGGGTCCGGGTTCCCGGCGGTGAGGTCGCGGTGACCATCACCGACGCAGCCAGCTACCTGCGCGGGCCTTCGGTGCTGGTCGCCGACGGCGAACTGTCCGACGCATGGTGGCGGGCGCAGTAAATCAGATGCAGGACGGACCCCGAGAGGGCAACATCTCCGAGTACATGACTGAACCCAACATTCCCAGCACCGGCGAACTCGCCCTCGAAGACCGGGTGGCGCTGCGCCGCGTGGCGGGCCTGTCGACCGAACTCGCCGACGTCACCGAGGTCGAGTACCGCCAGTTGCGGCTCGAACGTGTCGTCCTGGTCGGCGTGTGGACAGACGGCACCGCCGCCGATGCCGATGCCAGCCTGGCCGAGCTCGCCGCGCTTGCGGAGACCGCAGGCTCCGAAGTGCTCGAGGGCCTGGTCCAGCGCCGCGACAAGCCGGACCCTTCGACCTACATCGGCTCGGGCAAGGCGCAGGAGCTGCGGGAGGTGGTCCAAGCCACCGGGGCCGACACCGTGATCTGCGACGGCGAACTGAGCCCCGCGCAGCTCAATGCGCTGGAGAAGGCGGTCAAGGTCAAGGTCATCGACCGCACCGCGCTGATCCTCGACATCTTCGCCCAGCACGCCACCAGTCGGGAGGGCAAGGCCCAGGTGGCGTTCGCTCAGATGGAGTACATGCTGCCGCGGCTGCGCGGCTGGGGTGAGTCGATGTCCCGGCAGGGTGGTGGTGCGGGTGGCAGCGGCGGCGGGGTGGGTACCCGCGGTCCGGGTGAGACCAAGATCGAAACCGACCGCCGCCGGATCCGGGAACGAATGGCCAAGCTGCGCAGGGAAATTCGCGCGATGAAGCAGGTGCGCGATACGCAGCGCAGCCGGCGGCTCGGCAGCGACCTGCCTTCGGTGGCCATCGTCGGCTACACCAACGCCGGCAAATCCAGTGTGCTCAACGCGCTGACCGGTGCCGGTGTGCTGGTCGAGAACGCGTTGTTCGCGACCCTCGAGCCGACCACTCGCCGTGGTGAATTCGCCGACGGTCGGGAGATCGTCCTGACCGACACCGTGGGGTTCGTCCGCCATCTGCCGACCCAGCTGGTCGAGGCGTTCCGGTCGACCCTCGAGGAGGTCGTCGACGCCGAGCTGTTGCTGCACGTCGTCGACGGATCGGATGTCAATCCGCTGGCGCAGATCAACGCGGTACGCCAGGTCATCAGCGAGGTGATCGCCGACCACGACGGCAAAGCGGCGCCAGAATTGCTGGTGGTCAACAAGATCGACGCCGCCGGGGATCTGGCTCTGGCGAAGTTGCGGCGCGCGCTGCCCGACGCGGTGTTCGTGTCCGCACGCACCGGCGACGGGATGGAGCGGTTGCGCTCCCGGATGGCGGAGTTGATCGCCCCCCGCGACGTGGTGATCGATGTCACAATCCCTTACAGCCGTGGCGATCTCGTCAACCGCGTGCATGCCGACGGGCGCGTCGATGCCATGGAGCACAGCGCTTCTGGCACCAGGATCAAGGCACGCGTACCGATTCCGCTCGCTGTCGGGTTGAGCGAGTTCGCGACGTACTGATCGCGGCGACTGCGTCGCAGACACGGTGGTGCGGTAGGCTCAACCAGAACGTCGGCTGCGGAACACCCGCCCACTCAATGGACAACGCCGGCGCCAGATCACCCACTACGGCGAAACCGCCACTGTGTGCGCACTCCCGCTGGACGGATTCCGTCGCGGTTGCCCGGGCACACGCTGCCCGAACAGGCTGGAAAGGCACACATGACCCTGCAATCTTTTGCTGACCTCGGAGTCCCCGCACCGCTGGTGCGCGCGCTGACCGAGCGTGGCATCAACGAACCGTTCCCCATCCAATCCGCCACCCTGCCCGACTCGCTTGCCGGTCGCGATGTGCTCGGCCGCGGAAAGACCGGCAGCGGCAAGACGCTGGCCTTCTCGCTTCCGCTGGTCGCGACGCTCACCGGGCGCCGCAGTCAGCCGTCCCGCCCGACCGGTCTGGTCCTGGCTCCCACGCGGGAACTCGCGACACAGATCACCGCCGTGCTGGAGCCGCTCGCGGCCGCAGCAGGCCTGCGTGTCACCACCATCTTCGGCGGTGTCTCGCAGAGCCGCCAGGTCAGCGCTCTGCGCGGCGGCGTCGACATCGTGGTGGCCTGCCCCGGGCGCCTCGAAGATCTGATGCGCCAGAAGCTGGTCCGGCTCGACGACGTCGCGATCACGGTGCTCGATGAGGCCGATCACATGGCCGATCTCGGCTTCCTGCCCGGCGTCACCCGGATCTTGACGGCGACGCCCGCCGGCGGTCAACGACTGTTGTTCTCGGCCACCCTGGACAACGGGGTGGACAAGCTGGTCAAGCGGTTCCTGCGCGACCCGGTGCTGCACTCGGTCGAAGAGGCCGATGAGGTGCCCGCGGTGATGACCCATCACGTGTTCCACGTCGGCGGAGTGCAGCAGAAGAAAGACCTGGTGCACCGCCTGGCCTCCGGCACGGGACGCCGGATCCTCTTCATGCGCACCAAGCATCAGGCGCGCAAGCTGGCCAAGCAGCTGACCGAATCCGGGGTGCCGTCGGTGGATCTGCACGGCAACCTGTCGCAGCCGGCTCGCGACCGCAACCTGGCCGCATTCACCAGTGGCACAGCGCGGGTGCTCGTGGCCACCGACATCGCTGCTCGCGGTGTCCATGTCGACGGTGTCGAACTGGTCGTCCACGTCGACCCGCCGATGGAACACAAGGCATATCTGCATCGCTCGGGGCGTACCGCCCGGGCCGGGAGCGACGGCGACGTCGTCACCGTCGTACTGCCCGAACAGCGCAGGGACACCCAGCAACTGCTGCGCCGTGCGGGTATCACCGTGCGGCCCCAGGAGGTCACCGCGGACTCGGCTCCGGTGCATGAACTCGTCGGTGAGATCGCACCGTTGCGCGAGGCGCCGAAAGTTGTTGCCCCGACCGTGAAGAGCGGCGGACCGAAGTACGATCGCGGCTCCGATCATCGACGCGGCGGTGGCGCACCCAGGGG
>NZ_JBAUJR010000296.1:0-1800 GCF_049683935.1 Mycobacterium sp.
GGCCCACGCGGTGCCGGCCGTGACGCCGTGCTCGACCGGCGCCCCATGGCAGTACAACCCCGCGATCGCCGCGCCGACGGCGCGTTGCTCGGGCTGGTCGCGGCGCAACACCGGCACCACTGCGTGATCGGTCATCCCGTGATGCAGCAGTGTCTCGACGATGGAGTGGGACACCACCGGGTGGGCCGAGATCTCGAGGAACAACCGGTGGCCGTCCTCGGCCGCGGCCCGCACCGCCTCGGCGAATCGCACCCGTCCGCGCAGGTTGGCGACCCAGTAGTCGCGGTCACGCGGCGCCGCGGATCTCGGGTCGGCCAGCGCTGTGGTGTAGAGCGGCACCTCGGCGCGGCCGGGTTCGGGCAGTCCGCCGACGAGCCGGGCGAGTTCGCCGGTCAGGGCATCCATCGTGGGGCTGTGGAAGGCCACGTCGGTGTTGACCGGGCGCACCGTCACGCCCTCGTCGGTCCACGCCTGGACCACCGCCCGAACCGCGGCCATCGTTCCCGACACCACGGTGGATTCCGACGAGGCGCTGATGGCCGCCACCACGTCGGTTCGGCCGTGCAGCCGGCGGTCCACCTCGTCGAACGGCAGTCGCACCAACGCCATCGCACCGGCGCCCGTGACGGAGCGGAAACCGCGGGCCCGGAAGCAGGCGACCGATGCGCCGTGCACGAGATCGAACACCCCCGACACCACGCAGGCGGCGACTTCGCCGACCGAGTGGCCGATCACCGCGGCAGGTCTGACTCCGTGCTCGCGCAGCACCGCGGCGAGGCCGACCTGCATGGCGAAGGTCAGTGCCTGCACCTGGTCGGTGCCGCCGAGTTGTTCGGTGGTCAGGGCCTCACGTGCGGAGAACCCGAGCTCCCTGCCGAACACCGCGTCGACCTCGTCGATGGTCGCCGCGAATGCGGGTTCGGTGGCGAGCAGCTCACGACCCATGCCCGCCCAGTGCGACCCGTGACCTGAAAACACCCACACCGCACCGCTTTCCGCGCCGGGCACAGCTGTTCCGGTGACCACCCGCGGGTTCCGCACACCCAGTGCCATCGCCTCGAGCGCGTCGACGACGGTCGGCGCAGAGTTGGCCTCGACGAGACCGGAGGTCACCACCGCACCCTTGACCGGTTGGTGGGAACGGCGTGTCCACATCGTTGATGCGACCTCGGCCACCGGGGGCTCGGCCGCACGCAGGTAGCCGGCCAGCGCCGACGCCTGCGACGCGAGACGCGCTTCGGAGCGGCCGGACAGCGGGATGAGGGTGGGCCGTGGCGCAGCGGAAGCCGGACGGGGCTCGGGCGCTTCCTCGATGAGCAGGTGGGCAATGGTGCCGCCATAGCCGTAGCTGCAGACCGCGGCGCGTCGGGGATCGGCGGCGCGCGGCCAGCACTCCGTCTCGGTGGGGACCCTCAGCCCGCTGGCCTCCCAGTCGACGGCGGTGCTCAGGGTGCGCACGCCGGCAGTGGGGGGCAACATCTCGTGGTGCAGCGCCAGTGTCGCCTTGATCAGCCCGACGACGCCCGCACCGCCTTCGAGGTGACCGGTGTTCGGTTTCACCGACCCCACGGCGCACGGGGCGTCGGCGCGTCCGGCGCCGTAGACCGCGGAGAGCGCACCGACTTCCACCGGATCTCCGGTCGGGGTGCCGGTGCCGTGCGCTTCGATGTAGTCGATGTCTGCCGGCTTCAGCCCAGACGCGGACAATGCTTGGCGGATCACTGCTTGCTGCGACGGGCCGCTCGGTGCGGTAAGTCCGTTGCTGCGGCCGTCTTGGTTGACCGCCGTGCCGCGGAGCAC
>NZ_JBAUJR010000297.1:0-5765 GCF_049683935.1 Mycobacterium sp.
CGCCACCGGCGGCGACACCAACGAAGGCGGCACCGGCGGAAGTGGCGGCCGGGGCGGCATCGGCGGTCAGTCCGGCGATGACGGTTCAGACGGTAGCGGCGACAGCGACAGCAGCAGTAGCGACGACTAGCACCTGCCCGAGGCATCGCGGAACCACGCTGGAGGTTCCGCGATGTCGCGCCGGTCAATCGTGCGGACGACCCGTCGCCGGGTAAGCGTGTACAAGCGCCGATGCCAGTTTCGGGACGGCGTGGGTCAGGGTGTGCTCGGCTTCGTGGGCGATGTGGTGCGCTTCGGTGAGGCTGGTGGCGGGGTCGATGTCGAGTTCGGCGTCGGCGTGCAGGCGATGGCCGATCCACCGCATCTTCACGCTGCGCACCTCGGTGACGCCGGGTTCGGCGGCCAGCGCAACTTCGGCGGCATCCACCAGGGCCGGGTCGACGCCGTCCATGAGCCGACGGAAGACATCACGCGCCGCGGTGCGCAGGACAGCGAGGATGGCCACCGTGATCAGCAAGCCGATGACGGGGTCGGCGAGAGGGAAGCCCAGAGCGACACCACCCGCTCCCAACAGCACCGCCAGCGAGGTGAATCCGTCTGTGCGGGCATGTAATCCGTCCGCGACGAGCGCGGCGGAGCCGATCCGTCGACCCACCCGAATGCGATACACGGCGACGAGTTCGTTGCCGATGAACCCGACCAGTCCGGCTGCTGCGACCCATCCGACGTGTTCTATCGGGACCGGGTTGATCAGGCGGCGCACTGATTCGACCCCGGCGACGATGGCAGAGAGCGTGATCATCGCAACCACGAACAGTCCGGCGATGTCTTCGGCTCGCCCGAAGCCGTAGGTGTAACGACGGGTGGCGGCCCTGGTGCCGAGTGCGAACGCGATCCACAACGGAATGGCGGTCAGGGCGTCGGAGAAATTGTGGACGGTGTCGGCCAGCAGTGCGACCGACCCCGAGATCATGACGATGACGATCTGCACGACCGCCGTCGCGCCGAGGACGAGCAGGCTGATCTTCACCGCGCGGATTCCGGCGGCACTGGATTCCAGAGCGCCGTCGATGCTGTCGCCGGCATCGTGGCTGTGCGGGGCGAACACCTCCCGGAGGGCGGCGCCGATCCTGCCGCCGGATCCAGTGTGGCTGTGCCGATGACGGTGGCCTTGCCCGTGATGGTGGGTGGCGTCTGACGCGGCGTCGTGTGTCATGTGCGGGATCCGTCAGCCGCGTCGGAACCGGACCCGGCGTCGCGGTCGCCGGGATGCAGCAGCGCGAGTTCGGCAGCGTCGCGATGATGACCGGGGATGCCCGGACCTGCGTGCTCTGCGTTGAAAACGGCGTCGGTGACCAGTTGTCGGATGTGGTCGTTGCCGAGGCTGTAGAAGATGGTGGTGCCCTCGCGACGGGTGCGGACCAGGCGCGCCATTCGCAGTTTGGCCAGATGCTGAGACACCGACGGGGCGGGCTTTCCGATGTGGGCGGCCAGATCGTTGACCGCCATCTCCCGGCTGCCCAGGGCCCACAGCACCTGAACACGGGTGGCGTCGGCCAGCATCCGGAAAACTTCGACGACCAGGTCCACCTGATCATCGGGAAGCCGCCGCGCGCATGCTCCCTTATCTACGTTCATACGCAGATATTAGGCCATCGCGCCGGAGGTGGGTCACGACAACTGCCGGATGACCTCTTTCAGTGGCTCCGAGGACGTCCCCACATCGCCGAGAAAGGGGTGCGACAGTTCCATCACCAGGAACAGGTTCACCGCCACCAGTACGCCGAGGATCGCCACCATCGCGTAGTGCGTGGACGGCTTCTTGACGTCATAGATGATGGCGCAGAGCAGCATCAGCGCACTGGTCAGCCAGATGACCGCCCACAGCGACCACGGCGGGCCGACATCCGTTCGCGATTGCAGCACCCGCTGCGTGCGGGCCTGGCTGAGGCTGTCCAGATTGCTGAAAGAAGTTGCGAGCAGAGTTTTTTGCGTGTCGGTGCGCGCCTGGACGTCTTCGTATGCCGAATAGAGTCGTGTCAGCGCATCCTCGGCCGCCGGGTAGGAATCGCCCTTGGCGTTCTCGTTCCACTCGACCACTGCAGCCTGTTGGTACTCGAGGAGCGCCTTGCGAACTCTGCTGCTGTCAGGCTCATCGAACAACGTGGCATTGCGGGCAAGCTGCACACCTGTCGATCCCTCGGTCCTGGCCCTTCCGTCCGCATCGCCGATCTGTCCCCACATCGCTGAGACGACGAAGCCGAGAAAGAACGCGAACACGAAACCCACCACCCCGAAGGCGAATTTGATGACGTCGTTGTGCTCCTCGCCCTTCAGGCTGGGAAAGTTGCGCCGCACCACTGTCTGGATGAGCACCGCTCCGCCGGCCACGGCCACCACGATCCCCAGCAACAGCAACCACGACGGCAGGGTGCTCACCAGCCATTGACTGATCATCGGGGCTCCTAGGATTACGCCGGGTCACTCGCTAGGGCGCAGTTGCCCCGTCGCGCTCTACATGTCTAGCTGGCGAACTCCGCGGCCGTAGGACTTACCCGCAACAGTGATGGCGCAAAAAATGAGGGTGATCCAGCGGATGCTGTGACACACCCCGGTGCCGGCCGATCTCGGCCGACCTGAACTACACAAACTGGGTGGAGCTAAGGGGATTCGAACCCCTGACCTTCTCGATGCGAACGAGACGCGCTACCAACTGCGCCATAGCCCCTGATACCGGTAGCAGGCTACCAGTCACCGCACACCGGCTGAAATTGGTCCTCCGCTCCCGCGCGGGCGTTCGTCGGAGACCGGTCTGTTACTGCCCTGCGGCGCGGGGTAGGTCGTAGTGGCGGGCGAACGGGACGTAATCGAGATGCTCGAACTCGGGATCCTCATCGTCGATCTCCAGCACTGCGGCACCTGGTCTGCGCAGCCGCGCCGGGACTACGTCGAACTCCTGATCCGCGGTGTTCTCCACACCCAACCGCGACCTGGCGACCCGCTGGGCGCGACGTCGCCGCACCCGCTCCTCGATGCGGGTCTGCCGACGCAGGTAGGCCAGGTACAGCAGCGTGATCGCGCCGACCACACCGCACGCCCACCACATCGTCGACGACCAGGTGAACGCCGCCACCGCACTGGAGAGCAACAGCACCGCCATCACCGTCAGGGTCCGCGCACGGAACCGGTACTTGCGTACCGTTACCGCCTCAGCGGTGCTCGACTCCCGGCGACGGCGACGCGATGCGCTCATCGAGTCGGCGATGCGCAGATCGGTGTCCGACGGCGCCTCGAGTCCTGACGAGTCCGCGACGTACTCGTACTCATCCCCGTACCCGTCGTCGGTTTCGTCGTCCTCATAGGCTTCGTCGTCCTCGTAGGCTTCGTCGTCCTCGTAGGACGACTCGTCCTCGTAGGACGACTCGACCGTTTCGAGATCCTCGGATTCCAAGCCCACGGAGTCGCGGTCCCCCGAGTCGTAATCCAAAGTCAATTCGTCACTTTCGGCAGCGCCCACGGGGGCCACCCGGTCATCCTCAGCGACCGGCGTGCCGATGGGCAGAGCTCCGGAATCCTCCACCACGTCGACGTCGAGGTAATCGCTGTCGGCTTCGGCGTCTCGGACTTCTGCGGCGACCATGACGACCGAGCGGCCCGGCGCTTCGTTCCCGAGGCCATCGGACTCGTCGATGTCATCGTGGGAGGGACGCCAGTCCGGATCGCTGCGATGTCCCGATGCGGGTCCACGGCGCCGACGGAGCCTGGCGGTGGCGCTGCTGTTGAGCACGCGTGTGGCCAGCGCGACGTCGCTCGTCCGGCGGACGGCGTCGCGCTTGTTGATCAACATCGGAACCAGCACGAAGAGCCAGAGGACGACGAGGGAAATCCAGAGAAGAGATTGGGGGATGCTTGGCATGGCGCCTGCTCCTTTCCCCATCAGGCTAGGTCTGTGACCAGCGCATCCATGGGCGGCGCGCCGAGGACAATTACACACCTGTAATTCGCTGGAGACAAGCACCAAACGTCACATGTGTCACATCAGTAACACGGAAGGCTTTTTCCGGGCTGCGTCAGGCCCATGAAGCGTGACCCGCGCGCACCAGCGCGGAGCTCACCGAACCGTTCAGTTCTTCGATCGTGAGAGCCACCAACAGGTGATCCCGCCACGCCCCGTCGACGTCCAGATAGCGCTTCAGAAGGCCTTCCTCCCGGAAGCCGGCCTTTGCCAGTACTGCACGGCTCGCCGCATTCTCGGGGCGCACGGTGGCCTCGACGCGGTGCAGCATCACCGGGCCGAAACAGTGGTCCAGCCCCAACGCCAGCGCTGCTGTGGCAACCCCGCCACCCGTCGAGCCGCTGGCGACCCAGTACCCGATCCACGCCGACCGCAACGCGCCGTGCGTCACATTGCCTACGGTCAGCTGCCCTGCGAACTGGCCGTCGAGCTCGATCACATAGGGCAGCATCCGGCCCTTGCGGGCTTCGGCGCGCAGCCCCGAACACACCGACGGCCACGACGAAACTGCGTGTCGCACTTCCCAACTGAGATCGGTGGAGGGTTCCCACGGCTCGAGGTGACCACGGTCGGTAAGCCGGTTCCTGCTCCATTGCGCGGCGTCACGGAGCCGGACCGGCCGCAGCCGCACGACCCCGGCGGACACCCGCAGCGGCCCGACCGACAACGGCCATCCCGGATGCTGCGAACGCGAGCTCCACAGGTTCATCACGGAAGCCATCTGGCGTTCAGCCGCGTTGCGCCAGGAACGCGACGTCGACGACCTCACCCGTGCGGACCTGCTCGGCTTCGGTGGGGACAACAACCAGACAGTTTGCCTCGGCGAGAGTTGCCAGTAGATGCGACGACGCGCCCGGCGCCCCGCCCAACGCCTGGACCAGATACTCGCCGGTGTCCTGGTCGCGCATCAGCTGCCCACGCAGATACCCCTTGCGCCCGGGCACCGAGCTGATCGGCGACAACGCACGCGCCTGGACGACACGCCGGGCCGGCTGCCGTTTGCCCAGCGACAGTCGGATCAGCGGGCGCACCATCACCTCGAACACCACCAGTGCGCTGACCGGATTGGCCGGCAGCAGGAAAACTGGCACCCGCTCGGGACCGAGTTGGCCGAAGCCCTGGACCGAACCAGGATGCATCGCGATCCGTGAGACCTCCATGTCACCGAGTTGCGACAGCACCGATCGCACGCCCTCGGCCGCCGCGCCGCCCACGGCTCCCGCGATCACCACGGCCTCGGCTCGGTTCAACTGGCCTTCGACGACCTCGCGCAGCTTCGTGGGGTCGGTGCTCACGATCCCGACCCGGTTCACCTCGGCGCCGGCATCCCGTCCGGCAGCTGCCAGAGCGTAGGAGTTCACGTCGTAGACCTGACCATTGCCGGGCGTGCGGGAGATGTCGACGAGTTCGCCGCCGACACACATCACCGACAACCGCGGTCGCGGGTGCACCAGCACGCGTTCACGCCCTACCGCGGCAAGCAGTCCCACCTGCGCGGCGCCGATGATCGTGCCGGCGCGCACCGCGACATCCCCGGGTTGCACATCGTCACCGGTGCGGCGCACATATGCCCCCGACCGGACGCCCCGCAGAACCCTGACCCGCGAGTCGCCGCCGTCGGTCCAGCGCAGCGGCAGCGGCGGGTTCATGCCGGGGCGCGCCAGTCGCCCGATTTCCCGCCGGTTTTGGACAGCAGGCGGATATCCGCGATGGTCATGGCCTTGTCGATCGCCTTGGCCATGTCATAGAT
>NZ_JBAUJR010000298.1:0-3632 GCF_049683935.1 Mycobacterium sp.
ACGCGTCGCCGCGGCGAATGGCGACGGCGGCGGCACCGCCGGTTCCGCGGACACCGCAAGTGGGCCCACCGATGCCGCCGTAGCCGAAGAACCGGGCCGCCTCGACATCTCGGGGTTTCTCTACCTCGCGGTCATCTTCGCCGTGTCCATCGGCACCATCTATCTGGGTCTCGCCACCCCGACCGAGGCGGCGTCCTTCGGCGCGTTCGCGGCGCTGATCATCCTGTTGCTGCGGACCCGGCCGCCGGCCTGGCTGCACGAGATCAAGGAGGCGTTGACCGAAGCGATCGGCCTGACGGCGATGACCTTCCTGCTGATGGTCGGTGCCGGAGTGTTCACCTACGTGCTGGCGCTTAGCGGGGCGAGCAGCTCCCTGGTCGGCGCGGTCACCGACGCGAACCTGCCGCCGTATCTGGTGCTGGTGCTGTGCCTGATCATCCTGCTACCGCTGGGCATGTTCCTCGACGGCATCTCGATGATCCTGATCGCCGCGCCGCTTCTGCATCCGATCCTGACCGGTTACGGATTCGATGGGATCTGGATCGGAGTGCTCATCGTCAAGGTGGCCGAGATGGCGCTGATCACGCCGCCCGTCGGCATGAATGCGTTCGTGTACTCGGGCGCCGTGCGGGAGGCGGGACTGGGCAGGGTGTTCCGCGGCGTCGTCCCGTTCATCGTGGCCGACCTGGTGGTGGTGGCGCTGCTCATCGCCTTCCCCGCGATCGTCACGTTCCTGCCGTCCATGTCGGCCGCTCAGTAGGCGAACACCCCCGGTGAGATGATCGCCGGGACGAAGGGAGTCGCATGGTCGTGCGTTATCCGGCTCAGGACGCATTCGCCGACGAGGTCGAGCACTGGTACGACATTCCCGGCTGGTTCCACTGGCGCGAAGGTCAGGAGGAAGCGGTCTCGGTGTTCCCCGAGGGCAGCACCTTCGTCGAAGTCGGGTCCTACCTCGGGCGCAGCCTGTGCTCGCTGGCCGACGTCGTGCGCGACTCGGGCCGCGACTTCACGGTGATCGGCGTCGACACCTGCCGCGGCAGTGGCCAGGAGGGGCCGGCCAACAAGAACGCGCACGGACCTGCAGTCGAGCACGGCGGCGGGACCTTCGCGGGCCTGCTGCACCGCAACGTCATCGCCTGCGGATTCGCCGACACGGTGCACGTCTTCATCAGCTCGTCACCGAAGGCGGCCGACTTCTTCACCGACGGTTCGCTGGCGTGGGTGCATCTCGACGCCCGCCACGACTTCGACAGCGTCGCCGCCGACATCGACGCGTGGGCGCCCAAGGTGAAGCCGGGCGGGTGGCTTTCCGGCGACGACTACGACGACCGGTTGTGGCCCGGGGTCGTCGGCGCGGTTCGCGACCGGCTGCCCGATGCGCACGGCTGGTTGACCGCGCAGTGGCGCTGGCTCAAGCCCTGAGTCGACGGGACGGAAATTGACCCGGACCATCGTCCAGGTGAGGTGAGGGCTCACCTCCCGAGTGCACTCGAGGGCGCTTGTTTAGCCCGATCGGCGCCAGGGCACCTCCGTATGATCCAGATCACGCGGCGGTAGTCTGGTGACCCAGCTGACACCCACCGCCACCCTGCATCGAGATCGGAGCGCACATGAACTCCGTAGTCCTCGCCGTGGTCGGTGTGGCCATGATGATCCTCGGGTACGTGCTGTACTCGAGGTTCTTGGCCCGCCGCGTCTACAAGCTCCAGGACTCGTTCGTCACGCCCGCCCACGAGCTCAATGACGGCGTGGACTACGTGCCCACCAACAAGTACGTGCTGTGGGGCCATCACTTCACCTCCGTGGCGGGGGCAGCACCCATCGTGGGGCCCGCGATCGCCGTCATCTGGGGGTGGGTGCCGGCCTTCCTCTGGGTGACCATCGGCACCGTCTTCTTCGCGGGCATCCACGACCTCGGCGCCCTGTGGGCCTCCAGCCGGCACAAGGGCAAGTCCATCGGGTCCCTGTCGGGGCAGTACATCGGCCACCGGGGTCGCAACCTGTTCCTGGTCGTGATCTTCCTGGTGCTGCTGATGGTCAACGCCGCGTTCGCCGTGGTCATATCCGGCCTCCTCGTCAACACGCCCACCGCGGTGATTCCCACCTGGGGCGCCATCGTCGTCGCCCTGCTCATCGGCCAGGCCATCTACCGGCTCAAGTGGAGCCTGCCCCTCGTGTCCGTCATCGGCGTCGCGGCCCTCTACGCCCTGATCCTGGTCGGCGACCGTTTCCCGGTGGTGCTGCCGGAGACGGTCCTCGGAATGTCGGCGAACGCGTTCTGGATCGTGGTCCTCTTCCTCTACGCCGGCGTGGCCTCGGTGCTTCCCGTCTGGATGCTGCTGCAGCCGCGCGACTACATCAACGGTCTCCAGCTGTTCATCGCCCTGGGCATCCTCTACGGGGCCGTGCTGATCTCCGCTCCGACCGTGGTGGCGCCCGCGTTCAACGACTCCGTGCCCGAGGGCACGCCGAGCATCGTGCCGCTGCTGTTCGTGACCATCGCGTGCGGTGCGATCTCCGGATTCCACGGGATCGTTGCCTCGGGCACGTCCTCCAAGCAGCTGGACAAGGAGCCGGACGCCCGCTTCGTCGGCTACTTCGGTGCGGTCGGCGAGGGGCTCCTCGCGCTGGGCGCGATCATCGCGACCACCGCCGGGTTCCGGACCATCGCCGACTGGGAGGCCGTCTACTCCGCGTTCGGCCAGGGTGGTGTGTCCGCATTCATCGAGGGCGGCGCCGCCATCGTCAACCAGGGCCTGGGCATCCCCGACGGGCTCAGCGCCACCATCCTGGCGACCATGGCCATCCTCTTCGCGGCCACCACCATGGACACCGGCATCCGCCTGCAGCGATTCGTGGTGCAGGAGGCGGCCCACATCATCGGCTTCACCCTCAACAAGGCCCTGGCCACCGTGATCGTCCTCGTCGTGGCCATGGGCCTCACCTTCGGCGCAGGCGGGGACGGGTCGGGCGGAATGCTCATATGGCCGCTGTTCGGCACCACCAACCAGCTGCTGGCCGGCCTCACCCTGTCGATCATCGCCGTGATCCTGCTGCGCAAGGGCCGCCCGGTGCTCCCGGTGCTCGTCCCGCTCGTGTTCCTCCTCGTGATGTCGGTCTACGCCCTGATCGTTCAGATGGGTGAGTTCTGGGCAACCGAGAACTGGTTCCTGCTCGTGCTCGACGTCATCATCCTCATCGCCGCGGTGTGGGTCATCTTCGAGTCCGTGATCGCGATGTCCCGCGCGAAGAAGAACCCAACCGAGCTCGACGAGGACGTGATGGAGGGCGCGGCACCGGGGAAGCGGTCCTCCTGATGAGCAGGTGACGGTCATAAACCGGCTGCGCTGCGTGCAGGCGCGACTCGGCGCGGGCCTGCACGAGTTCTACGTGGCGCCCTACCGGCGCACCTTCGCCCGTGCCCAGCGCGACGAGGAGGACCTGTTCATGATGCTCGTCCTCTCTGAGGCACTGGGCGTGCCCAACCCCGCCAGCTACTACACCGTGGAGCTGCTGCCCGTGGTCTATGACCGGTTCCACGACTGGCACCGGCGGATGGGCATGGAACGCTCGCCCCTGGAGCACATCTCGTGTTGCTAGAGCTCGCCGCCGCCCGCCGGGTCCTGTTC
>NZ_JBAUJR010000299.1:0-4245 GCF_049683935.1 Mycobacterium sp.
CCCTTGAGCAGGTCGATCGCCTCGCCCGCGCCGAGTTGGTTCGCGGCGCTGGTCAGGTCGCCCACGATGCCGCCGCTGCTCGGCGCTACCGGCGCGGCCAGTGACGGATCACCCAGGATCGGGTAGCCGCCCAGTGCCGGGTCCAGTCCGATCGGGGCCGAGATCGGGATCTCGCCGGTCAGCGGCAGTCCCGAGGTCGAGATCGGCGCAGCGCCCAGGACCGGGTCGGTCAGCGCCGGCGGAGTCGTCAGACCCGGTGTGGTCAACGCCGGATCGGTGAGCGACGGCGTGGTCAGGCCGGGTGTACTGACTCCCGGCACCGTGAGTCCGGGGGTGGCCGCCAGTGCCGGATCGGTCAGCGACGGAGTGGTCAGACCTGGTGTGGTCAGGCCCGGGACCGCGCCGGTCGGGCTGGTCAGCGACGGGTTGGTCAGCGCGGGGTTGGCGAGGCCGGGGTCGGTCAGCGACGGCATCCCGGTCAGGCCCGTCGTTCCCAGGCCGGGCACTCCCAGCCCGGGGGACAGCGTCGTGGGCGCGGTGGCACCCGATCCGGTGAGCAGACCTGTCGGCATCGGCGGCAGGTTGATGCCGAACTGGGAAAGGCCCTGGGACAACGCGGTGATCAGCTCACCGGGTAGGTCGGTGATGGTCGCGGCCTGCACGAACTCGCGGTGCTGCGGGGTGCCCTCGGGGGCTGCGGACAGCTCGGAAACGGCAACAATGGCAACTGGACTCGCGACTGCCAGAGCGGCGACTGTGCTCAAGGCTGTCGAGAGCCGGCGTCGACGTCGGTTCGGCACGGAAGTCTCCTCAATACATGGACGTAGAAAATCGGCTGCCTGAATCGGCTACCTGTGCGTGCTTCTTCGTACGCGGTCGATGTTACTGATGTGACTACTGGGACTAGAGTGACGATGCGGAATTGTGAGCTAATTGCGACCTGCGCGGCTCGGCCATTGCAGGGCCAGCGCGTGTGGTCGGATACCCTTGCTGCCGATGATCTCTCCTGCTCCCCGCCCTCCCACCGACGCTTTCGACCTCATCGTCGTCGGCTCCGGGTTCTTCGGCCTGACGATCGCCGAACGGGTGGCCACCCAGCTGGACAAGCGGGTCCTGGTCCTCGACAGACGTCCGCACATCGGCGGCAACGCCTACTCGGAGGCCGAACCCGAGACCGGCATCGAGGTGCATCGCTACGGCGCGCACCTGTTCCACACGAGCAATCAGCGCGTGTGGGACTACGTCAGCCAGTTCACCGAGTTCACCGGCTATCAGCACCGGGTGTTCGCGATGCACAACAGGCAGGCCTATCAGTTCCCGATGGGGCTCGGCCTGGTGTCGCAGTTCTTCGGCAGGTACTTCACCCCGGACGAGGCCCGGGCACTGATCGCCGAACAGGCCGCGGAGTTCGACACCAAGGACGCCCGGAACTTCGAGGAGAAGGCGATCAGTCTGATCGGCCGCCCGCTCTACGAGGCATTCATGAAGCACTACACCGCCAAGCAGTGGGAGACCGACCCGACGAACCTGCCGGCGTCGAACATCACCCGGCTGCCGGTCCGCTACACCTTCGACAATCGCTACTTCAACGACACCTACGAGGGTCTGCCGGTCGACGGGTACACCGCGTGGCTGCAGAACATGGCCGCCGACGATCGCATCGAGGTGCGACTGGACACGGACTGGTTCGACGTCCGCGACGAGCTGCGGGCCCACAGTCCGAACGCTCCTGTCGTGTACACGGGTCCGCTGGACCGCTACTTCGACTACTCGGCGGGCCGGCTCGGCTGGCGCACCCTGGACTTCGAGACCGAAGTCCTCGACACCGGTGATTTCCAAGGCACACCCGTCATGAACTACAACGACGCCGACGTGCCCTTCACCCGCATCCACGAGTTCCGCCACTTCCACCCGGAGCGGGACTACCCGACCGACCGGACCGTCATCATGCGGGAGTTCGGTCGTTTCGCCAAGGACGACGACGAGCCCTACTATCCGATCAACACCCGTGAGGACCGCTTGATGGTCACGGCCTACCGCGAGCTGGCCCAGGCGGAGACGGCGTCCTCGCGCGTGCTCTTCGGCGGCCGCCTCGGCACCTACCAGTATCTGGACATGCACATGGCGATCGCCAGCGCGCTGAACATGTACGACAACACCCTGGCGCCGCACCTACGTGACGGTGTCGCGCTGGTCGCCCCCGAAACAGAAAGCAGTCGACAATGAGTGACATCCCGTCCGGCGCGCTCGAGGCCGGACAGTCACGGGCAGTCAGCCTGCTGGCCCGCATCATCCTCCCGCGCCCCGGTGAACCGCTCGATGTCCGCAAGCTCTACATCGAGGAGTCCGACACCAACGCCAGGCGCGCCCACGCACCGACGCGCACCGCGCTCGAGATCGGCGCCGAATCCGAGGTCTCCTTCGCGACCTACTTCAACGCCTTCCCGGCCAGTTACTGGCGCCGCTGGTCGACGCTGGAATCAGTGGTGCTGCGTGTCGAACTCACCGGTAGCGCGCGCGTTGATGTCTACCGGTCCAAGGCCACCGGCTCCCGGATCACCGTCGGTGGTGCGCCGATCTCCAGCGAGAACGGCGCAAGCGCCACTGGATCTGATGTCGGCGCAAGCGCCACTGGATCTGATGTCGGCGCAAGCGCCTCCGTCGAGTTCGAGGTCGACCTCACCCCGTTCGAGGACGGTGGCTGGATCTGGTTCGACATCACCACCGACGCCAACTCGACGCTGCACAGCGCAGGCTGGTACGCACCGGTCGAGGCGCCCGGCCGGGCCAGTGTGGCCGTCGGCATCCCGACGTTCAACCGGCCGTCGGACTGCGTCAACGCGCTCGCCGCACTGACCTCGGATCCGTTGGTGGACAAGGTGATCAGTTCGGTCATCGTGTCCGACCAGGGGACCAGCAAGGCCAAGGACCATCCCGGATTCGACGCGGCGGCAGCGGCGCTCGGAGCTCGGCTGTCGCTGCACAACCAGCCCAACCTCGGCGGCTCCGGCGGCTACAGCCGGGTGATGTACGAGGCACTGAAGAACACCGACTGTGAGCAGATCCTGTTCATGGACGACGACATCCGCATCGAGCCGGACTCGATCCTGAGGGCGCTGGCGCTGAACCGGTTCGCGAAGACACCGACTCTCGTCGGTGGCCAGATGCTCAACCTGCAGGAGCCCTCGCACCTGCACGTGATGGGCGAGATGGTCGATTCGTCGAACTTCATGTGGACCAACGCGGTCAACACCGAGTACGACCACAACTTCGCCAAGTTCCCACTCAACGACGAGGAGCACGAACGCAGCAAGTTGCTGCACCGTCGCATCGACGTCGACTACAACGGGTGGTGGATGTGCATGATCCCGCGGCAGATCGCCGAGGAGCTCGGCCAGCCGCTGCCGTTGTTCATCAAGTGGGACGACGCGGAATACGGTCTGCGGGCGGGTGAACACGGATATCCGACCGTCACGCTTCCCGGTTGCGCGATCTGGCACATGGCGTGGAGCGACAAGGACGACGCGATCGATTGGCAGGCGTACTTCCATCTGCGCAACAGACTGGTGGTCGCGGCCTTGCACTGGGACGGCAACGTTCGTGGGCTGGTCGCCAGCCACCTCAAGGCGACGCTCAAACACCTTCTGTGCCTCGAGTATTCGACAGTCGCCATCCAGAACAAGGCGATGGACGACTTCCTTGCCGGACCCGACAACCTGTTCACGATCCTGGAGTCCGCACTTCCCGATGTGCGCAAGATGCGCGAGGAGTTCCCCGACGCGGTGGTGCTTCCCGGCGCGACCGCACTGCCGCCGCCGTCGGAGAAGCGGTGGCGCAAGCGGGTGAGTATTCCGACCAACCCCCTGGCCATCTCGACGCGGTTGGCCGGCGGCGTGGTCCATCAACTCCGGCAGCACGACACCGAGCATCATCGCCGCCCGCAGATCAACGTGGCCACCCAGGACGCCCGGTGGTTCTCGCTGAGCAGGGTCGACGGTGTCACCGTGACCACGGCTGACGGCCGCGGGGTCGTATACCGGCAGCGCGACCGGAAGAAGATGTTCGAGTTGCTCCGGGAATCCCTGAAGCGGCAGGCGCTGCTGGTGCGCAAGTTCAACCGGATGCGCAAGGTGTACCGCAATGCGCTGCCGATGCTGACCAGTCAGCAGCAGTGGGAGAGTGTGTTGAACTCCGGCGAGCAGGGGGTCGTGACATCCCGTGATGGCTGATCCGGTCATCCCGCCC
>NZ_JBAUJR010000300.1:0-6538 GCF_049683935.1 Mycobacterium sp.
GCATAAGGGTCCAGATCGGTCGACGCGAACGCGGGTGGCTGACCGCCGTCGGGGCGCGAACGGTTCCACAAGAGTTTGATCCGGGGTTGAAGATTCACTCGGTCGAAGCGGCCGAAACCTCGGCTCAGTTAAGGCGGTCGACGCGGACGTCTGTGGACACCGAAAAACAACTAAGGAACGAGTAGTGACACTGAGCGGCACGGAGTCCTATTTTGGGGCAACAAAGGCGGTCTCGGATTTCTCCGAAACCGCCTCTGACCTGCAACTATCTGTGTCGGGCTGACAGGAATTGAACCTGCGACCCCTTGACCCCCAGTCAAGTGCGCTACCAAGCTGCGCCACAGCCCGCGGTGCCGCCGGGATCGCCGGCGGGCGGTCGAAAGCGTACCTCAGGGCGACCCTCGAATCCCAACCGCCGGGCGCCGTGTCAGACCGCGCGCCTACTGTCGATCTGATGAGCGGCACCCGCGATGACACTCCCCTGTGGCTGTTCGCCGACCAACTCGGTCCTGCCGTCTACGGCGGTGAGCACGCGCACCGCGAGGTGCTGCTCGTCGAGGCCACCTCTGCCCTGTCGAAGCGTCGCTATCACCGGCAGAAACTGCACCTGGTGCTCTCCGCGCTCCGGCACGCCGAGCAGGATCTAGGTGAGCGTGCCACCCTGCTGAAGGCTGACACCTATTCCGACGCGCTGAGGCGTTTCAAGCGTCCTGTCCTTATCCACGAACCGACGTCGCACGCCGCCGAGAAGTTCGTCCACCGCCTCCGCAAGGACGGCCTCGTCGCCGATGTGCTGCCCACCCCGACATTCGCGCTGCCCCGCAAGGACTTCGAGGAGTGGGCCGGTGAGCGCACCAGGTTCCGGATGGAGGATTTCTACCGCGGCCAGCGCCGCCGGTTCGATGTGCTGATGGACGGCTCCGAACCCGTCGGCAACCGGTGGAACTACGACGAGGACAACCGCGAACCCCCGCCGAAGAAGCAGTCGACACTCGAGTTGCCGGCGCCCTACCGGCCGCGCGAAGACGACATCGACGATCATGTCCGCCGCGACCTGGATCGAATGAACCTCGACACCGTCGGGGTGGACGGTCCACGTCTGTTCGCCGTCACGCCCACGGAGGCCAGACGCGCACTGACCCGCTTCGTCGAGCAGCGGCTGCCCAGCTTCGGTGTCTACGAGGACGCCATCATGGGCGACGACTGGGCGATGTCGCACTCGCTGCTGTCGGTCCCGCTCAACCTCGGGGTGCTGCATCCCCTCGACGCGGTCGAGGCCGCCGAACGCGCCTACCGCGACGGCAACGCCCCGCTCGCCGCCGTCGAGGGCTTCATCCGGCAGATCCTCGGATGGCGCGAGTACATGTGGCACCTGTATTGGCATTTCGGCCCGGACTACACCAGGAAGAACGAACTCGCTGCCCGCACCCGGCTACCGGACTGGTGGGCCGACCTCGACGCCGACGCGGTCACGGCCCAGTGTTTGCACCACGCCATGGCCGGTGTCCGGGACCGCGGCTGGACCCACCACATCCAGCGCCTGATGGTCCTGGGCAGCCACGCGCTGCAGCGCGGCTACCGTCCCGACGAGCTCACCGAATGGTTCGCCACGACCTTTGTGGACGGATTCCGCTGGGTGATGCCCACCAACGTCGTCGGCATGAGCCAGCACGCCGACGGCGGTCTGCTCGCCACCAAGCCGTACACCTCCGGCGGCGCCTACATCAACAAGATGAGCGACCACTGCAAGGACTGCGCGTTCGACCCGAAGAAGCGCCTCGGCGACGACGCCTGCCCGTTCACGGCCGGCTACTGGGCCTTCACCCACCGCCATCGCGAGATGCTGGCCAAGAACAATCGCACCCGCCGGACGGTGTCGTCCATGGAACGGCTCAACGACCTCGATGCGGTGTTGGAGCAGGAATCAGCGCGTGATCGATTTTGATTCGGTCTCGTCTTCGCCCGCGGCGACCGCGCCTGTCTCCGGCGCGAAGCGCGGTGCGCGCGACACCCGCCACGCGTAGATCACCAACGACACCCACACCACGACGATCAGCGAGTAGATCGCCGTCGACCACGGCCACTGGACATCGAAGAAGTGCACCAGCTTCTGACTGTTGGTCAGCACGATCACACCGCCGACCGCGCTGCCCAACAGTGCCGGACTGATCCGGGTTACCAGCCAGGCGGCGAACGGCGCCGCGATCACGCCGCCGACCATCAGGCCCACGACCACCGGCCAGTTCTGCAGGAACTCCTCGCGCAGCCCGATCAGGAACCCGACCGACGCCGACACCGACACCAGGAACTCCGACGCGCTCACCGATCCGATGACGGTCCGCGGCGCCGTCTTGCCCTGCGACAGCAGCGTGCTCGTCGTCACCGGTCCCCAGCCGCCACCCCCGGAGGCATCGATGAAGCCGCCGAACAGCCCCAGCGGGGCGAGGAACTTGGTGCTGTGGCTGGTTCCGCGGGTACCGAACGTCAGCGGGGTCCGCAGCGAGAACCGCAGCAGCACATACAGACCGATGGCCATCAGGATCGCGGCCATCAGTGGCGCGGCGTGCTCGGTGGACAGCGATGACAGGACGGTTGCTCCGAGGAAGGCGCCGATCGCTCCCGGCACGCCCAGCTTGGCGACCAGCCGCCAGTCGATGTTCTTGAATTTCCAGTGCGACAACCCTGACGCGAAGGTGGTGCCGACCTCGGCGAGGTGCACTGCGGCGCTGGCCTGGGCGGCGCCGACGCTGGAGAGCACCAGCAGCGTCGTCGCGGTGATGCCGAAGGCCATGCCGAGGGCGCCGTCGACGAGCTGGGCACCCGCTCCGACGAGCGTGAAGATGATGAGCGAACGCATGGCTGCCTTCGGAGAATGTGATCACCGCATGGTGATCGCAATGGACGGGTGGGTGCGCGTCAGGGACGCGGACAACACCACTCGTCGAAGGCCATCAACCGACGTGAGGGCCAGAACGGCTCGAGCGCGGACACGTCAGACGGCGACGGCGTGATCTGCACGCATATCGCCATCAACATTCCTCACTACTGAGCGCAACTAAAAACCTTCGCAAGACTACACGGTCAACAACCGATAGAGCCCAATCAGTCCCACCACGACGATCACAGCTCGCAGCACATTGGGCGAGAGCCGCCGTCCGTAGTGCGCGCCGAGGAATCCGCCGATGAGCGACCCGGCCGCGATCAAGCCCGCCGCGAGCCAACTGATCCGGTCGAACGCCACCACCGTGTAAGCCGCCGCGGCCACCACGTTGACGACCAGCGACAGCAGGTTCTTGGCTGCGTTCATCCGCTGCATGTCCTCGGGCAGCAGCGCCCCCATCGCGGCGATCAGCATGATCCCCTGCGCGGCGGTGAAGTATCCGCCGTACACCCCGACGGCGAACGTCGCGGCCACCAGCGCAGTCATCCGGCCCGCCGACACGTGGTCGACCGATCGTCCGGAGGCTTCGGCCCGGTTGCGCGCCCAGGTCTGGATCCGGGGGCCGACGACCACCAGGGCCAGCGCGAGCACCAGAAGCACCGGCACCACCTGGGTGAAGACCTTCTCCGGCAGATGCAACAGCAGCCACGCACCCGCGCCGGCACCGAGGAACGACGCCGGGATCTGCCATCTGAGCCGGTACCACTGTCCGCGCAGTTCGCGACGGTAACCCCACGTCCCTGCGCTGCTGCCGGCCACCAGGCCCACCGCGTTGGACATCGTCGCGGTCACCGGCGGGAAGCCCAATGCCACCAGAGTCGGAAAGGTGATCAGGGTGCCGGAGCCGACGACGGCGTTGATGGCACCGGCTCCGACGCCCGCCAGGGCGATCAGGATCATGTCGACGACGGGCACTCAGCCCACCTTAGATGTTGGGTTCAGCGGGTACGGGACTGCGCGCCCCTCTTCTCACGGACCCTGACGTTGATGCGGATCGGGCTGCCTTCGAAGCCGAACGTCTCCCGCAGCTTGCGCTCCAGGAACCGCCGGTAACCGGCCTCCAGGAAACCCGAGGTGAACAGCACGAAGGTCGGCGGTCGCGCGGTGGCCTGCGTGGCGAACAGGATGCGCGGCTGCTTGCCCCCGCGAACCGGCGGAGGCGTCGCGGCCACGATCTCCTTGAAGAAGGTGTTCAGTCGGCCGGTGGACACCCGGGTGTCCCACGACGCCAGCGAGGTTTCCAGCGCAGGCACCAGCTTCTGCACCGCTCGCCCGGTCTTGGCCGAGATGTTCACTCTCGGCGCCCACTGCAATTGCTGCAGTTGCAGATCGATCTCGCGGTCGAGCAGGAATCGGCGGTCCTCGTCGACCAGATCCCACTTGTTGAACGCCAGCACCAGTGCCCGGCCCGCCTCGATGACCATCGTCAGGATCCGTTGGTCCTGCTCGGTCAGCGGCTGCGACGCGTCGATGAGCACGACGGCCACTTCGGCGGTGTCGATCGCGCCGTGGGTGCGCACCGACGCGTAGAACTCGTGGCCGCTGGCCTGCCCGACCTTGCGGCGCAACCCCGCCGTGTCGACGAATCGCCAGATCTTGCCGTCCATTTCGATCAGCGAGTCGACCGGGTCGACCGTGGTGCCCGCGACATCGTGCACCACCGACCGCTCATCGCCGGACAGCCGATTCAGCAGCGACGACTTGCCGACATTGGGCTTACCGACCAGGGCCACCCGGCGGGGACCGCCGCCGCCGCTGCCGACCTCGGAGATCGTCGGCAACGCCTCGACGACGTAGTCGAGCAGATCAGCGACACCGCGACCGTGCATCGCGCTGACCGAATGCGGCTGCCCCAACCCCAGTGACCACAGCGCGGCGGCATCGGCTTCACCCCGCTCGGTGTCGACCTTGTTGGCTGCCAGGAACACCGGCTTGCCGGAGCGCTGCAGCAGCTTGGCCGCGGCCTCGTCGGCGGAGGTCGCCCCGACGATGGAGTCGACGACGAAGATGACCGCGTCCGCGGTGCGCATCGCCACCGATGCCTGATCGGCGACGAGCTGCTGCAGTCCCTTCGCGTCGGGCTCCCAGCCCCCGGTGTCCTGCACGACGAACCGCTGGCCCGACCACAGCGCGTCGTAGGACACCCGATCCCGGGTCACCCCAGGAACGTCCTGCACTACGGCCTCGCGGCGCCCCAGGATGCGGTTGACCAGCGTGGACTTCCCGACATTGGGCCGGCCGACAACGGCGACCACGGGCGGCGGGGCGGTCGCCTCCTCGAGCGCTTCGGCGAGCTCTTCGGCGCCGACCTCCCAATCGCGTTCGTCGACCCAACTGCCGTCGGATTCGTCGGTCATCGCTGCCTTCTTCTCTTCGCGCGAGCGCTCATCGCGAAACCCCCGCTTTCTGCTCGACCAACTCCACGAGGTGAGCGATCACCTGGGACTGGTTCATGTCACTGGTGTCCACGACGATGGCGTCCTCGGCTGCCCGCAGCGGCGACACCGCCCGGGTGGAGTCGAGGTGATCGCGGCGTTTGACGTCGGCGAGCACCCGGGCGTAGTCATCGGCTGCCCCCGCGGCGACATTCTGGTCGTTGCGCCGCCGGGCGCGTTCCTCGGCCGAGGCGGTCAGGAAGATCTTGACGTCGGCATCGGGCAGCACCACGGTGCCGATGTCACGGCCCTCGACCACCACGTTTCCCGGCCCCGCCGCCAGCGCGCGCTGCAGATCGACCAGTCGGGTCCGCACCGCGGGAACCGCCGACACCGCCGATACCGCCTTGGTGACTGCGTCACCGCGGATCTCGGCCGAGACATCTTCGCCCGCCAGATACGACCGGTCCTCGCCAGGGTCGTGGCCCACCGCCAGCTCGATGTCGCCGGCGACGCCCGCGATCGCCGCGGCGTCACCGAGATCGATACCGCTGCGCAGCACACTGAGCGTGACGATGCGGTACATCGCGCCGGTATCGAGGTATCTGGCACTCAGGGAGGTTGCCAGACCTCTTGCGACAGAGGACTTTCCGGTTCCTGCCGGTCCGTCGATCGATATCACCAACGACCGGTTCACATGCCCACCGCCTTGTACAGTTCGCCGATCTCCTTCTGGGTCAGCACCCGGATGCTGCCAGGCCGCTGATCGCCCAGCGTCAACGTGCCGATGTCGGTGCGGACCAGTTCCTGCACGGGATAACCCACTTCGGCCAGCAGCCGACGCACGATGCGCTTTCGGCCCTCGTGCAGCGTCACCCGGAGCAGCGACTTGCCGGGCACCGCATCCACCACGGCGAAATCGTCGAGCCGTACCGGTCCGTCGCTCAGTTCGATCCCGTCGCGCAGCTTCCGCCCCAACCCGCGGGGCACCGTGCCGACAACCGTCGCCAGATAGGTCTTGGGTACCTCGTAGGACGGGTGCATCAACCTATGTGCGAGCTCGCCGTCATTGGTCAGCAGCAGCAGGCCTTCGGTGTCGGCATCCAGACGTCCGACGTGAAACAGCTTCTTGTTGCCGCGAACCCGGTGCTCCACCAGATCGCCGACACAGGGCCGGCCGCGGTCGTCGGACATGGTGGAGTGCATCCCCACCGGCTTGTTG
>NZ_JBAUJR010000301.1:0-2570 GCF_049683935.1 Mycobacterium sp.
GGGGCGTGCCAGCCGGCGGGCGCACCGTAATCGGGCTGCGTCGGACCGTTGCCCGAGGCACCGTTGCCACCCGCGCCGTTGGTGCCGTTCTTGGGGGCGGCCTCGGCGGCCGCCTTGGACGCCTGCGCGATCGCAGTCTTGAAGGCGGGCTCGGGAACCGGCTTGGGCCACGGCTCGCCGCGCTCGATGGCCAGCTCACCCGGCGTCTTGATGGGCGGCTTGTCCGACGGCACCCGGCCGCCGAAGTCGTCGAACATGGTCAGACGCGGCCGCTTCTTCACGTCACCGAAGATCGCCTGCAGTTGGACGCGGTGCAGCGTCTCCTTCTCGAGCAGCTCGCCGGCCAGGATGTCCAGGACGTCGCGGTATTCGGTGAGGATCTCCCACGCCTCGGTGTGGGCGGCCTCGATGAGCTTGCGGACCTCGTCGTCGATGATCTGGGCGACCTCGTGGCTGTAGTCGGCCTGGGTGCCCATCGTGCGGCCGAGGAACGGGTCACCGTGCTCGGTGCCGTATCGGACGGCACCGAGCTTGGAGCTCATGCCGTACTCGGTCACCATCGCCCGGGCGATCTTGGTGGCCTGGTCGATGTCCGAGGAAGCGCCGGTGGTGGGCTCGCGGAACACGAGTTCCTCGGCGGCGCGGCCGCCCATGGCGAAGACCAGGCGCGCGATCATCTCCGAGCGCGTCATCAGGCCCTTGTCGTCCTCGGGGACCGCCATGGCGTGTCCACCGGTACGGCCGCGGGCCAGGATCGTCACCTTGTAGATCGGCTCGATGTCGGGCATCGCCCAGGCTGCCAACGTATGCCCGCCCTCGTGGTAGGCGGTGATCTTCTTCTCGTGCTCGCTGATGATGCGGCCCTTGCGGCGCGGCCCACCGACGACCCGGTCGACAGCCTCTTCGAGCGCCGCGCCGGTGATGACGGTGCCGTTCTCGCGTGCGGTGAGCAGCGCCGCCTCGTTGATGACGTTGGCCAGGTCGGCACCGGACATGCCGACCGTGCGCTTGGCCAGGCCGTCGAGATCGGCGTCCTCGGCGATCGGCTTGCCCTGCGAGTGCACCTTGAGCACTGCGCGGCGGCCGGCGAGATCGGGGCTGGACACCGGGATCTGGCGGTCGAAGCGGCCCGGGCGCAACAGCGCCGGATCGAGGATGTCGGGTCGGTTGGTGGCCGCGATCAGAATGACGCCCTGACGTTCGCCGAAGCCGTCCATCTCGACGAGCAGCTGGTTGAGCGTCTGCTCGCGTTCGTCGTGGCCGCCACCCATACCGGCGCCGCGCTGCCTACCCACCGCGTCGATCTCGTCGACGAAGATGATGCACGGGCTGTTCTGCTTGGCCTGCTCGAACATGTCGCGCACCCGGGAGGCGCCGACACCGACGAACATCTCGACGAAATCCGACCCGGAGATCGTGAAGAACGGAACCCCGGCCTCACCGGCGACCGCGCGAGCCAGCAGCGTCTTGCCGGTGCCGGGAGGGCCGTAGAGCAGCACGCCCTTGGGGATCTTGGCGCCCAGCGCCTGATAGCGGGTCGGGTTCTGCAGGAAGTCCTTGATCTCGTAGAGCTCCTCGACCGCCTCGTCGACGCCGGCGACGTCGGCGAACGTGGTCTTCGGCATGTCCTTGGAGAGCTGTTTGGCCTTCGACTTACCGAAGCCGAACCCCATCCGCCCACCGGACTGCATCCGGGAGAACATCACGAAGAGGAAGACCAGCAGCAGCAGCGGCAGCATGTAGATCAGCAGCGTGCCGAGCATGCTGCTCTGGTTGACGACTGTGTTGATCTTCGCGTTCTTGGCTTCCAGCGCCTCGAACAGCGTGACCCCGTACCCCGTGGGGTACTTGCTGATGATCTGGGTGTTGCCCGAGGTGTCGTCGTTGCCACTCTTCAGCTCGAGGCGCACCTGCTGTTCGCGGTCGTCGATCTGGGCTTCGTTGACGTTGTCGGCCTCGATCTGCGCGATGGCGACCGACGTGGGGACAGCTTCGTGCCCGCGGGTGTCGTCGCTGAAGTAGAAGAAGGACCACCCGAGCAGCAACACGACGGCGATCACCGTGAGCGTGCGGATCACATTTTTTCGGTTCATTGGTACCTACGCCGACAGCGCACCGCCGGCCAAATCCTTCCAATACGCACAGCTGGAGTAGTCAAGGCTACCGCTAGACCAACGTCTGGCAGTTCCCGGAGTTCACGGAGGGAACCATCAGGGCTGAGACCGGAGTTCACGGAGGGAACCATCAGGGCTGAGCCCGGAGTTACTCGGGCACCGAACGTGCATTCCCTGTCACGATTCTGCGGTTACCTCGACACTGCGAGCACGTTCGGCGAAAGTATGGGGTCGTGCGGACGCGGATGGTGCAGACGAACGGGGTTTCACTGCGGGTGACCGAGGCAGGCGAGCCGGGCGCGCCCGTGGTGGTGCTCTGCCACGGCTTCCCAGAGCTGGCGTTCACCTGGCGACATCAGGTGCATGCGCTGGCAGAGGCGGGTTATCACGTGCTGGCCCCCGAGATGTCGACGCCTACGCCGTCACCGACCTCAGCGCGGACGTCGTCGGGTTACT
>NZ_JBAUJR010000302.1:0-7788 GCF_049683935.1 Mycobacterium sp.
GCCGAACGCGGTCCGGCGAGCGGCGAGCGTCGCGGGCCGGACCGCGATGCGGCAGGTCCAGCGGGCGCTGGAGACCACCGTCCTGCGGGAGCGGTGACGCCGGCTACCGCGACTTCGTCAACAGGTCCTCGAGGAGGTCGACGAACTCTGTCGGCCGCACGGGGGTGCACGCCGGATCCGGGAAGGAACCGGGCACATCGAGGGTCACCAGCGTGGACTTCAGTGGCCGCCGCACATCCAGCGGCAGCCACCGCTTCAGATCAGAGGTGCCCCAGATGCGGAACCGATCCAGGAACAGTCCGAGCGGGCTGGTGCGGTAGCCGCGGATGTCACGCAGTCGGATGATCTTCGACGTCCCTGACGGGAAGTGATAGCGGCGCAGCGTCAGCGCCTCCTGATCCAGTTGGATCAGGCCGTCGTCGTAGAACCGCGGCGTGGTGGTCACAGCTTCGCGGACCGTAGTTCGTGGCCCCTGGTGGTCAGGCACCTGCCGTTCTGCAGGTTCCACTGCCAGCCGTGCAGGTTGCACGTCAGCGTCGTGCCCTCCACCACACCGAACTTCGAGAGATCGGCCTTCAGGTGCGGGCAGCGACGCTGGATCTCCCAGCCGTCCAACGTGATCGATGCGCTGTCGTCGTGTGTTTCGGCGAACCAGCCGTCGGCGTAGGCGATCCGCTCGTCGGTCAGACACTTGAAGAACGTGTACAGGTACTCGTTGTACCCGCCGACCCGCCACGCCGTGAAACGGGTGGACAGGAAGATCGTGTTGACCCAGTCGGGCTCCCGATCGCGAACGACGGTACGCACCAGCTCCGGTGCGATGGCGAAGCCGTAGCGAAACTTCTCATCCGGGATCGCCTCGCGCACAGCCCGTTTCGGGAAGTCCAAGACCACGGTCTCGGCCCCGAGCCGGAGCTCGACCGGGTAGCCGATGCCGTCACAGATCTGATCCCCGGCGAGCATGATCGGTTCGAACAGATCCCGTAGCGGTTCCAGCAGGGGCTCTCCCGCGGCGCCTGCCCAACCCGCCTTCTCCGCGGCGATCACCGGTGCCATCCGGTCGGCGTACGCCGCGATGTAGTCGGCCTTGCCGGTGGTGAAGATGGCGCGCACGTCGTCGTCGGGGATCGGGTGGGTGAGCGAATCGAGTTGGGAGCCGGTGAAATCCGCGGTGGTGCCGGGCATCATCAGCAGGCCACCGTGGTGGCCGTGGAGCTGCATCTGGTCCAGGAAGACCATCTGGTCGGGAAAGATGTTGGCCGGATCGGCGTGGTCGTCGTTGAGGTCACGAAGCTCGTCGTCGAGGAAGCATGGGGGGCCAGCCGACGGGATCACCCAGGTCGCGCCGACCTGGGTGATGTACTGCCGACACCGGTCCATCTGGCGCTGGCGCTTCTGGATGCCGAACGACTCCTTGGCGCGGGCGGGCATGTCGTAGACCATCGGGTACCAGATCGCCCCGGAGTACTGCAGCATGTGCACGTCGATCTGCCCGAAGTCGGCGTGCACGACGTCGAGATCCACGGGCCGGGCGTCGTTCATGTTGAAGACGACCGTCTCGCCATCCGAAACCACGAGGCCCGAGTCGCCGATGGGCCCGTCGGCGGGAGCTCGCAACGCGATGACCATCACGTCCAGATCACCCTTGGGTCCGCTGACCCGGTGCTTGACCGAATCCGTCGTCTCGAAGAAGCGGTGGAATCCCAGCTTCTCGAGCTCGCGCCGCAGATCGGGCACGGGGAAATCCGGCAGCAGCACGACGGCGTCCTTGTTGACGTGCTCGGTCAGGTTCCGTGGATCGAAGTGGTCCTTGTGCAGGTGGGAGACGTAGAGGTAGTCCACGTCGCCGAGCGCCGGCCAGTCCAGGCCGCTGTTGTCGGGGAACGGGAACCAGGAGGCGAAGTACGCCGGGTTGACCCACGGGTCACACAGGATGCTCCCGGCCTTGGTGTCGATTCGGAAGCCGGCGTGTCCGACGCTCGTGACCTGCACAAATACCCCTTCTGGTGACACTTGGTTCGGGTCTCAGCTTAGCCGGACGGGAGGGGCTCGTCGTTCCAGCGAGCCCGGTAGTACGCCAACCGCAGGCACGGGCACCGGTCCGGTGGGAGCGCTCACGGCTGTCCTCAGAACACCTTGCTCAGCGCTCCGATGGCCTGGTCGACTCCGAGCCACGCGAACAGCACGGCGCAGATGCCCAGCGCGATGTTGGTGTGCCAGCGGTTGCGCCACCCGTCGGGGATCTTCTTCGAGTTCAGCAGCAGCAATAGCGTCACGGCCAGGAACGGCATGAACAACGACCCCAGAACGCCGTATGCCAGGACCAGGCCGACCGGCTGACCGAGCCAGAGCAGCGCCATCGGCGGGAACGTCAACCAGATGACGTACCACTTGAAGTAGCGGCCGCCGACGCGGGTGTCTTCGTGGCCGTCCGGCAGGCCCCTCAACTGGCCGACGAAGTCGGCGAACATCAGGCTGACCCCGTTCCACACCCCGATCAGCGAGGAGAAGGAGGCCGCCCAGAATCCGATCAGGAACACATGCCCGAACACGACGCCGTAGCGCTCGTCGAGGACGGCGGAGAGGTCGACCAGTCCGCGTTCGCCGGTGCTGATCGCGAGGTTCGTCGAGTACAGCAGTTCGGCGCCGACGATCAGCATCGCGACGACGAACACCCCGGTGATCGCATAGGCCGCGGTGTTGTCGATGCGCATCACCCGCATGAACCGGGGTGTGGTCCATTGCTTTTCCCGTAGCCAGTAGCCGTATGCGGCCAGCGTGATCGTTCCCCCTACGCCGCCTGCGAGGCCCAGCACATAGACGATCGAGCCGTCGGGGATGATCGGCCGCAGGCCTTTGACGATCTCGAGGATGTTCGGGGAGGCGACGATGGCTGCGCCGACGACGGTGACGAACATGATGCCGACCAGTACGGCGATGATCTTCTCGAAGAATTGGTAGCTGCCCATCCAGACGAGCAGGAAGCCGACGATGCCGGACACGATCGCGACGAGCTTGATGTCCAGCGACGGGTACAGCGCGACGATCGGCAGTGCGCTGGAGGACATTGCGGCCGCGCCGTAGACGAACCCCCAGATGACGATGTAGGGCGCGAAGTAGATGGTGGTCCACTTCCCCAGAGACCGCCAGCCCTGGAAGATGGTCCGCCCCGTGGCGAGGGTGTAGCGGCCGGCGCCCTCGACCAGCACGACCTTCATCACCACGCCGACGACCACCACCCACAGCAGGGCGTAGCCGTAGCGGGACCCGGCCACCAGGGTCGCGACCAGGTCGGCCGCACCGACGCCGGTGGCCGCGACCACCAGTCCGGGGCCGATGATCCGCCACCGCGGCGGCGGCGCGTCTGCCTCGTCCTGGACGTCCGGCTCGGGTGTCGTCATCGGTACTCCTCACTCGTCGGCGTGGCGGCGCCCCCCGCGGCCGATCAGGTATGAGCTGAGCCACAGCGCGTCGCAAACCCCTACATCCCAGCGTCTATGTCCACGGTGTGCAACCGGCACCGACGTCGCGGCTGTTTCGGTAGGGACAGGCGACTAGGCTGGCCGTCGTGGAACCGGTATACGGCACAGCCATCCAGCTCGCCCGACTGGTGTGGCGGGTGCAGGGCCTCACGTTCACCGTCACCGGGGTGGAGAACCTGCCGCGTACCGGCGGTGCGGTGATCGCGATCAATCACACCAGCTACTTCGACTTCACCTTCGCGGGCCTTCCTGCCTATCAGCAGCACCTCGGGCGCAAGGTTCGGTTCATGGCCAAAAAGGAGGTCTTCGACAACAAGAAGACCGGCCCGCTGATGCGGGGCATGCGGCACATCGAGGTCGACAGGAACAGCGGTGCGGCCTCGTTCGAGCAGGCGGTCCAGAAGCTGCGCGACGGCGAGTTCGTCGGCGTGTACCCCGAAGCCACGATCAGCCGCAGCTTCGAGATCAAGGATTTCAAGTCCGGAGCGGCCCGGATGGCCATCGCCGCCGGCGTGCCGATCGTGCCGCACATCGTGTGGGGTGCGCAGCGCATCTGGACCAAGGACCACCCGAAGAAGTTGTGGCGTCCCAAGGTCCCCGTCTCGATTGCTGTGGGTAAGCCGATCGAACCGACGTTGCCCGCCACCGAACTGACCTCGCTGTTGCATTCGCGTATGCAGCACCTGCTCGAGCAGGTGCAGGACGCCTACGGTTCGCATCCGCCCGGTGAGTTCTGGGTGCCGCACCGGTTGGGCGGTGGCGCGCCGACGATCGCGGACGCCAACCGGTTGGACGCCGAGGAAGCCGCGGCGAAGGCGGCGCGCCGGGCGCAGCACAACGGATCCACCGAGGCGCCGGGATAAGCCCGATGGAACCGGTTTTCCGCACCCTCGAATTCGCGGCGAAACTGGCGGTGAGGGTCACCGGGACACGGATCACCTATCAGGGACTGGAGAACATCCCCGCCTCCGGCGCCGCGGTCGTTGCGATCAACCACACCGGCTACGTCGACTTCGTTCCCGCTGCGTTGGCAGCCCACCAACGGGGGCGGCGGATGCGGTTCATGATCAAGGCGGAGATGAGCAGGGTCAAGGTCGTGGGTTGGCTGATCGGGCACACCGGCACGATCACCGTCGATCGTCAGGCAGGCGGTGGCGCCTACGCGGCGGCGGTGGAGTCGCTGCGGCGCGGCGAAATCGTCGGGGTGTATCCGGAAGCCACCATCAGCCGAAGCTTCGAGCTCAAGGAGTTCAAGACGGGTGCGGTCCGGATGGCCCGGGACGCGCGGGCGCCGATAGTGCCGCTGATCGTCTGGGGCGCGCACCGCATATGGACCAAAGATCATCCGAAAGCATTGGGGCGCAAAAAGTTTCCAGTGAGAGTCGCCGTGGGTGAGCCCATTGCACCTGTCGGCAGTGTAGAGGAGATCACGACGACCATGCGTTCAGAGATGACGCAGTTGCTGACTGCGGCGCAGGCAGACTATCCGCGGGCCCAGGGTGCGTACTGGCTACCGCGACGGTTGGGTGGCACGGCGCCCACACCCGTCGAGGCCACGGCTCTCGACGAGGCGGAACTCGCGGAGCGGGCCCGACGCCGGACCGGCGACACATGACCCAGCCGTTGCGGGGACGCGATCACAAGCCGGCGCTGATCGCCACCGACGTGGACGGCACACTGCTCGACGACGACGAGAACGTCAGCCCGAGAACCCGGGCGGCGGTACGTGCGGCGGTCGACGGGGGAGCCCAGTTCGTCCTCGCCACCGGCCGACCGCCGCGCTGGGTCGGTCCCATCGTCGACCAGCTGGGCTTCGCCCCGATGGCGGTGTGCGCCAATGGTGCGGTGGTCTACGACCCGTCGACGGACCAGATCATCTCGGCCCGAACGTTGTCGGCGGATGTGCTGGGCGAACTGGCCGAGATCGCCACCCGGGTGATCCCCGGTGCCGGGCTGGCCGTCGAACGGGTGGGTCGCAGTGCGCACGACGCGGCAACCCCGCAGTTCGTCAGCTCACCGGGCTACGAGCACGCATGGCTCAACCCCGACAACACCGAAGTCTCGATCGACGACCTGCTCAGCGCCCCCGCGGTGAAACTGTTGATCCGCAAGGCCGGCGCCCGCAGCGCGGACATGGCCGCTGAACTTGCCCTTCACATCGGTCTCGAAGGGGACATCACCTACTCCACGAACAACGGTCTGGTGGAGATCATGCCGCTCGGGGTCAGCAAGGCGACCGGTATCGAGGAGGTGGCCCGGCCCAGGGGGATCATCGCCGCGGAGGTGGTGACGTTCGGTGACATGCCCAACGATGTGCCGATGCTGAGGTGGGCAGGGCTGGGCGTGGCCATGGGCAACGCGCATCCCGATGCCGTCGCCGCCGCCGACGAGGTGACGGCCACCAACGTCAAGGACGGGGTGGCCCGGGTTCTCGAACGGTGGTGGCTGTAGTGCGGGTCGAGCTCAGACGGGGTTGCTCGGCGGGGTGAACCGCTCCAGCTGGATCGGGGCGAGATCGGCCGGCGGTGGTGGCAATTCGACCGGGACACCGTCGACCACGCGCGTCACCGTGCCCTTCTCGCGGTCGAAGTTGAGGGTGCCGTGCTGGAAGTTCTGCACGATCCACAGCGGTGTGGGGATCTCGGCGCTCGTCGGCAGGCCCAGCGCGCCCCGCTCGAATCCCAGTGCGCCCCAGGACTTGTAGAGTTCGCCGGTGACAGGTTCGGCGCCGCTCTCGGGAGACCAGTAGACCGCGCCGCGTTCGAAGGTGACATAGCGTGTCCCGCCCAGGCCCTGGGCCTCCGGCGAGGTTGGCTTCCCGAGGTAGCTGTTCATGCCGCCGAGCGCGTCCCACTTGGCGAAGATCGCACCCCCGCGCAGTGATTCGGCCAACTCCTCGGGCCCCGGCGGGTCGTTGAAGCGGGCCGCGATGTCGCGGATCTGAGGCATCAGCGCGTAGGCGGCGTTGCCCGGGCACTCGGTGTTGCCGACGTCGCGGTGCGTGAAGATCGTGGGCAGCGTCGGCGCGGCGCCGAACGGGAACTTGGTGAACGAGCCGCCTTCCGACGGAAGCACGACCGCACCGCGCGGATCGACTCGAGCCTGACCCAGAACCCAGCCGAGCAGCCTTGCGGTGGTGCGCAATTGAATCGGTGTCGGCGGCACCACGTCGAAGTTGCCGAGCATCGCGACGCCCCACGTGTTGTGGTTGAACCCACCGGTGTGGGCGCCCTCGACGGGTCGGTTCATGCCGCCCGCGCGGCCTTCGAAGACCTGGCCGTACTTGTCGACCATCGCGTTGTAGGCGATGTCGCACCAGCCCAGGGTGCGGGTGTGGTACTCGTAGATCGATCTGATGATCCCTGCTGAGTCGCCGGGCGTGTACTCGTTGCTGCCGGCGGTGTGGTGCACCACGCCCGCCTGGATTCCCCTGTCGTACCGGGGTTCTCCGCAGCGCATGCCCTCGTCGGCGCCCCACTGCGCCCGGTTGATGATGTTCGGTGGTTGCCCCGGCGGGGTGGCCGCGTTCGGCAACGGAAGCATGTCTGCCGGCGTCTGCGGGGGACTGATCAGCACCGCGTTGATGTTCTGCCCGAAGGGGTGTTCGACGTTGGCGGGCACGTAGCCCAACTCCGGGCCGGCGTCGTCGCGATGCGGTTCGGGTGTGTTGCCGGTGGCGGGGGCGTCGGCAGGTCGGGTGACGGCGATCTGCACGGTGTTGGTGCGGCCGATGAACACCGGCTCGGTGCCGCGGGGGCCCGGCAGATCGGCGCCGACCCCTCCGAGTTGCTCGGCCTCGTACCAGGGGCCCCAGGACCCGTCGCCCTTCTTGGCGCGCATCCGTGCGCTCGTCCCGGTGAGATCTTCCGATGTCAGCGCGACCATCGAGAACGGCTCGTCCTGATGGATCTCGCGGATGGTCTCGCCACCGCGCAGATCGGCCAGGGGTTGCTGGACCATTCGAGGGGCGTCCGCCGCCGGGGACTGGTCGTCATCGGGGGCGCCGTTGAGCGACCAGGGCAGCAGCACCACTGTCGCCGCGAGCGCGGTGAACAGTATCGATGGCGCGGGACGACGACACGGCACGGGCTGATGTTACGTATGTGCCAGATGTTGCTCGTGTTACGACACGGTTGTTTGGGGACTCAATCCGGTCGCATTCCTCTCCTTGCGCACCTGCAACGGCACCGCAGAGCGTGCTGGCGCTTCTGCGGTGCCGTTCGGTGGCAGGACTGGTGTGGACTCCGGCTACGCGCCCGGCTCGAGCGGCGCCTCGGCCGCCAACGCGCCCGACGCAGCTTCCAGG
>NZ_JBAUJR010000303.1:0-59430 GCF_049683935.1 Mycobacterium sp.
GCCGCCCGGTCCCATCCCGTTGGCCGACGAACCGCCGGCCGACCTCGCCGCGTCGCAGGCCGCGGCCAGTTGGTACGGGCATTCCAGCGCGTTGATCGAGATCGACGGCTACCGGGTGCTGGTCGACCCGGTGTGGAGCCAGCGCTGTTCGCCGTCGCGGGCGGTGGGCCCCCAGCGGATGCACGAGGCGCCGATCCTGTTGGAGGCGCTACCCGCGGTGGACGCCGTGGTGATCAGCCATGACCACTACGACCACCTCGACATCGACACCATTGTCGCTCTGGCCCGCACCCAGCGCGCACCGTTCGTCGTGCCGCTGGGCATCGGCGCGCATCTGCGCAAGTGGGGGATTCCGGAGAGCCGGATCGTCGAGTTGGACTGGAACGAGAGCCACCGGATCGGCGAGCTGACGCTGGTCTGCACCCCCGCACGGCACTTCTCCGGCCGGCTGTTCAGCCGCGACACCACGCTGTGGGCGTCCTGGGTGATCTCCGGGCCGACGCACCGTGCATTCTTCGGCGGGGACACCGGCTATACGAAGAGCTTCGCCGAGATCGGCGCCGAGTACGGCCCGTTCGACCTGACGCTGCTGCCCATCGGTGCGTACCACCCGGCCTTCGCCGACATCCACATGAACCCCGAGGAAGCGGTGCGCGCCCACCTCGATCTGGCCGACGGCGGCAGCAGCCTGATGGTGCCGATCCACTGGGCCACGTTCCGGCTCGCCCCGCACCCGTGGGCGGAACCGGTGGAGCGCCTGGTCACGGCCGCGGAGGCCGAACGCATCCGGATCGCGGTGCCCATTCCGGGCGAGCGTGTTGATCCGGAGTCGACTTTGCAGCCGTGGTGGCGTATGTAGCACCGTCGAACGCGTTACGGTGCTGATCATGAACCCAGCCGCCCGAGGTGCCGCGCTCGCTGTGTTGATCGCGCTGCTGGCCGGGTGCGGCGCCGACAGTGCCGAGCGCGCCGACCCTGCACCGTCTACGGCACCTCAGGCGAGTCAGTCGGCCGAGGTGCCGCCGCCGCTGGTCCCCGCGATGCCGTTGCCCGAGAACGCGGTGAACAATGCCGTGTCCAAGCTCGATGGCATGGTCGAGGACCTGATGGCGAAGTCGGGTCTGCCCGGTATGGCGGTGGCCGTCGTCCACGGCGGAGAAACGGTCTACGCCAAGGGCTTCGGCGTCAAGGATGTGCGCAACGGTGACGATCCGGAAAACCGGGTGAACCCCGACACTGTGTTCCAGTTGGCGTCGCTGTCGAAGTCGCTGAGCGCCACCGTCGTCGCCCATCAGGTCGGCGAGGGCACCATCGACTGGGATACCCCGATCGTCGACAAGCTGCCCTGGTTCGCGCTGTCGGACCCCGCGGTCACCGAGATGGTGAGCGTCGGCGACATGTTCTCGCACCGTTCCGGGCTGCCCGACCACGCCGGTGACCTGCTCGAGGATCTCGGCTACGACCGTCGCCAGGTGCTGGACAAGCTGCGTGACTATCCGCTCGATCCGTTCCGGATCTCCTACGCCTACACCAACTTCGGCTTCACCGCCGGTGCGGAAGCGGTGGCGTTCGCAGCGGGCAGGTCCTGGGAGGACCTCAGCCAGGACGTCCTCTACGGACCGCTCGGGATGACGTCGACCAGTTCACGTTTCGACGAGTACGAGGCTCGTGCCGATCGCGCCGTCGGCCACATCCACATCGACGGCGAGTACTCGCCCGACTACGTGCGCGACCCGCAGAACGAAGGACCTGCCGGCGGCGTCAGCAGCTCGATCAACGACATGTCGAAGTGGCTGACGATGGTGCTCGCCAACGGCGCCTACGACGGCAGGCAGATCGTCGACTCCAAGGCCCTGCTGCCTGCTCTCACTCCGCAGAGTGTGTCGGACCGGGCCTCGGAGCCGGCCATGAGGTCGGGTTTCTACGGCTACGGGTTCAACGTGGGGACGACGTCGGCGGGCCGCCAGCAGATCAGTCACTCGGGCGCCTTCGAGCTGGGTGCCGGAACGAACTTCCTCATGCTTCCGTCGGCCGATGTGGCGATCGTCGCCCTGACCAATGCCACTCCGTCGGGAGTCCCGGAGACGCTGACCGCACAGTTCGCCGATCTCGTCCAGTTCGGCGAGGCGCGCGAAGACTGGTGGACGCCGTACAGTCGGGCGTTCGAGCAGATGGAGCAGCCCGTCGGCTCACTGGTGGGTCAGCAGCCGCCGGCAGATCCCGCCCCGCCCGCCCCGCTGGCGAGCTACGTCGGGGTGTACACCAACGAGTTCTGGGGTCCCGCGCGGGTGAACATGCGCGACGGTGGGCTGCAACTGGCGCTGGGCTCCACGCTCACCGTGCCGCTCACACACTGGGACGGCGATGTGTTCACCTTCTCCTTCGTGACCGAGAATGCTCCTCCGGGAACGATTTCCAAGGCCACCTTCGACGGCGATCGGCTCACGCTGGAGTACTACGACGGGGAAGGCAACGGAGTGTTTGTGCGATGAGCGGACGATGACGACGGCGATCACGACGGGCCTGTCCGACGCCGAGGTCGCGCAACGGGTTTCCGAAGGAAAGACCAACGACGTCCCGACCCGTGCGGCGCGCAGCGTCTCGGAGATCGTCCGCGGCAACGTCTTCACGCGGATCAACGCGATCCTCGGTGTACTTCTGATCATCGTGCTGTCGACGGGGTCGGTGATCAATGGGGCATTCGGTCTGCTGATCATCGCCAACAGCGCGATCGGCATCATCCAGGAGCTGCGGGCCAAGCAGACGCTGGACAAGCTGGCGATCGTCGGTCAGGCGAAACCCATGGTGCGCAGGGAATCCGGTACCGCTGCGCTGGCCCCCAGTCAGGTTGTCCTCGACGACGTGATCGAGTTGGGGCCCGGCGATCAGATCGTCGTCGACGGCGTGATCCTCGAGGAGGCCAACCTCGAGATCGACGAATCGCTGCTGACCGGAGAGGCCGATCCGATCGCCAAGGACGCCGACGATCACGTCATGTCGGGCAGTTTTGTGGTGGCGGGCAGCGGGGCCTACCGGGCCACCAAGGTCGGGCGGGAGGCCTACGCCGCCAAGCTCGCCGAGGAGGCCTCCAAGTTCACCCTTGTGAAATCCGAACTGCGAAGCGGCATCAACAAGATCCTGCAGTTCATCACCTACCTGCTGGTGCCGGCCGGCGCGCTGATCATCTACACCCAGCTGTTCACCACCGGGGCGGGATGGCAGGAGTCCGTGCTGCGCATGGTGGGCGCGCTGGTCCCGATGGTGCCCGAGGGCCTGGTGCTGATGACATCGATCGCCTTCGCGGTGGGCGTGATCCGGTTGGGCCGCAGGCAGTGTCTGGTCAACGAACTCCCGGCGATCGAGGGACTCGCCCGCGTCGACGTGGTGTGTGCCGACAAGACCGGGACGCTGACCGAGAACGGCATGCGTGTCAGCGATCTCAAAGAGCTCGACGAGGGTTCGGTGACCGAGGTGCTGGCGCAACTGGCTGCCGACGACGCCCGTCCCAACGCCAGCATGGCCGCCATCGGGGAGGCCTACCCGACGCCGCCGGGCTGGACTGCGACCGCGACGGCGCCGTTCAAGTCGGCAACCAAGTGGAGCGGCTCCTCCTACGCCGGGCACGGCAACTGGGTGATCGGTGCACCGGATGTGCTGCTGGATCCCGCATCGCCGGCGGCCGAGGCAGCCGAACAGATCGGCGCGCGAGGTCTGCGGGTGCTGCTGCTGGGTTCCAGCGACCTGCCTGTCGACCACGGCGACGCACCCGGAACAGTCAGCCCCGCGGCCCTGGTGGTTCTGGAGCAGCGGATCCGCCCCGATGCCCGCGACACGCTGGAATACTTTGCCACACAGAAGGTCACGGTCAAGGTCATCTCCGGAGACAACGCCGTCTCGGTGGGTGCGGTGGCGGGTTCACTCGGGCTCGAAGGCGAGACCATGGATGCGCGTCAGCTGCCGGCGGCACCGGAGGAACTCGCCGACAGCTTGGAGCAGTACACGACGTTCGGCCGGGTACGGCCCGACCAGAAACGGGCGATGGTGCACGCGCTGCAGTCGCGCGGACACACGGTGGCGATGACCGGCGACGGTGTCAACGACGTCCTCGCGCTGAAGGACGCCGACATCGGCGTCGCGATGGGGTCGGGCAGCTCGGCATCGCGTGCGGTGGCGCAGATCGTGCTGCTGGACAACAAGTTCGCCACCCTGCCCTACGTCGTGGGCGAGGGCCGCCGGGTCATCGGCAACATCGAACGCGTCTCCAATCTGTTCCTCACCAAGACGGTCTACTCGGTGTTGCTGGCGATCCTCGTCGGATTGGCGGGGCTGTCGGCGGAGATATTCGGAACCGACCCCCTGCCCTTTCCGTTCCAGCCGATCCACGTCACGATCGCGGCCTGGTTCACCATCGGCATCCCGGCGTTCGTCTTGTCGCTTGCCCCCAATACGGAGCGCGCCCAGCCCGGCTTCGTGCGGCGGGTGATGACCTCGGCGCTGCCGTCGGGGCTGGTCGTCGGCATCGCGACGTTCGTCTCGTACCTGCTCGCCTATGAGGGCCGGGCGGCGACGGAGACCGAGCAGACCCAGGCGTCCACTGCCGCCCTGATCACGCTGTTGGTCTCCGCATTGTGGGTGTTGTCGGTGGTGGCCCGGCCCTACGAATGGTGGCGGGTGGCGTTGGTCGCGGTGTCGGCGTTCGCCTACGTCGTGATCTTCAGCATCCCGCCGGCCCGTGACCTGTTCATCCTGGATATCTCCGATGTGGGCGGCACGTCGATCGCGCTGGGCATCGGCCTGTTGGGGGCGCTCGCCGTCGAGGTGATCTGGTGGGTGCAGGGCGCCGTACTGGGGGAACGCCGCAGGCTGTGGCGTCCGCGGGAGCGGTAGGGTTGCTCTCATGGGATTTCTGGACAAAGCCAAGGACCTCCTGGGTAAGAACGCCGACAAGGTCGATACCGCCATCAACAAGGCGGGCGACTTGGTCGACAAGAAGACCCAGGGCAAGTATGCCTCGACGATCGACAAGGTTCAGGACGCCGCCAAGAAGGCCGTCCAGGACAACACCAATCCGGGCGGGCAGGTGCCACCGGGTCAGCAGTCGGGCCAGGTCCCGCCCCCGCAGCCGCCGCCGGGCAGCCCGCCTCAGCAGCAACCCCCGACGGCTCCGCCGACGTCCTAGGCTGAGCTCACGGCATGGCCAAATTGTCGGTCTCCATCGACGTGCCACTGGCGCCGGACAAGGCGTGGGAGAGCGCCTCGGACCTGTCCCGCTACAAGGAGTGGCTCTCTATACACCGGGTGTGGCGCTCTGCGCTGCCGGACTCCATCGAGAAGGGTACGGTCCTGGACTCGATCGTCGAGGTCAAGGGCATGCCCAACCGGATGCGCTGGACCGTCGTGCACTACCGCCCGCCGGAGGCGATGACGCTCAACGGCGACGGCAAGGGCGGGGTGAAGGTCAAGCTCATCGGCAAGGTCAAACCCTCGGATCTGGGATCGACCGTGATGTTCGACGTCCATCTGGGCGGACCGGCATTGTTCGGTCCGATCGGAATGGTGGTCGCCGGCGCCTTGAAGGGCGACATCCGAGAGTCGCTGGAGCGTTTCAAGGCGGTCTTCGCACCCTCGTGATGAGAGGTGTGCGCCTTGGCCACCTTCGGTCAGCGGCCGAACCGCCGACCGAGCAGCTTCGCGAACTCGACTGTCGAGCGGCGCACGGATTCGAATTCCAGTGACACCAGCAATGTGTCGACCATCGCGAAGGGCAGTGTGGTGGCAACGGCCCCACGGCCGTACTCGATGTGCCACGAGCCTGGATGAATCGTCATCCCGCGGGCGTGACCTCTCTCCAGACAGGTGTGCTCACCGGGAAACAACGGCGGTAGCGCCGAGGTTCCATCTGATTCGAGGTCATAGGAATCGATCTGGCCGGCGATCAGGAACTTGTGGATGTCGACGTGCTTGTAGCGCCCCGAGAAGCCCTGCGTACCAGTAGGGGATCCGAAGATCACGATGTACTCGCGCGGGCTGAAGTAGAGGAATCGGACCTTGCCGAGGATTCCGCCCGCCTTGCTGCCGACCCAGCGTCCCGGCCGGGGGTCGATCAGGTCGGGGTACTCGTCGGCGAGTAACTCGATGGCGTAAGTGATGAGCTCGGCACCCTCGAGAGGGCTGCCAACAGCCTGCGAGGTGACCTTCTGCAGGACGTCGGGGTCGATCCTGTAGGCCATCAGCGTCCCTTCGGGAAAATGCGTATCGGCAACTCCGGCAGTGTGCAGGTGGCCGACGGCCAGGTGATCTGAGGGTCGAATCCGGCAGCCAGCTCGAAGTCGGGTATCCGCGAGAGCCATTCGCTGACAACGAGTTTGAGCTCCATCCGGGCCAGGTGCGCGCCCAGGCACCGGTGTGGACCCCCACCGAAACCCCAGTGCTTGTGCAGCTTGCCGTCCAGTACGAAGTCGTTCCCGGACTGTGGGTCGGCGCCGTCGCGGTTGATGGCGCCGAGACAGAGTCGCACCTCCGCGCCTGCGGGCAGTGTGACACCTGCGACGGTGACGGGCTGAGTGGTCACCCGCCCGACAACGGGTGCGGCCGGTTCCAGCCTGATCATCTCCTCGACGAACGCGGCGACGTCGTCGGGGTGGTGCCGCAACGAATCCCGTAACTCGGGTCGCCGTGCGAGTTCCAGCATGGTGGCACCGATGGTCGAGGTGACGGTATCGAGTCCGGCGAGCACGAACACCAGCGACAGACCCACGGCCTCGTTGTCGGATAGCGTCTCGTCGCCGTGGAGCAGCTCGGAGAGGATCCCGGCACGGGGTTGGTCCCGCTGTGTCTGAACAGCTTCGGTCAGGTAGGTGTACAACTCCACCGCCGGCGTCAGGTCCACGCTCGCCGGGTCGGTGGTCAGGCTGAACGCGATGATGGCGTCCTTCCACGCGACGAGCCGCTCCCGGTCCTCCAGCGGCAACCCGAAGAGGGTGAGAAAGACCTGGGACGGGTACGGGGTCGCGAGATCGGCCATCACCTCGCACTCGTCTCGGAGGGCGATCGCTTCGATGATGTTGATGGCCTGGGCCTGCAGCGAGGGAAGCAGTGAACTGAGCGTCTGTGGGCTGAAGTGGGAATGCAGGATACGGCGGTACCGGGTGTGCTCGGGAGGATCGAACCCCAGCGGCACCAGGGGGACCGGGCTGATCATGTCATCGTAGGAGATCCGTGAGGAGAACACCGCCGGGTCACGCAGTGCCGCAAGGACATCCTCACGGCGAGTGAGGTAGTACCAGCCGTCGCCGTAGAGCACCGGTCCGAGGCGGCGCAGCATCGACCATCCGTCACCGCGATCGCGCGACATCGGAAGATCCTCGTAGAGGACCCGGGGCACGTTCGCCGGAGGTGCGGTCACGGGCGTACCAGTCCGCGAGGTCGGATCAGGCCGAGATCCAGGTGGGTGTGCCACCCCGGTGGCGCATCGCAGACATCGGGAATGGCGTTGATGGCGCCCATGGCTGTCCAGTCATACCCGGGGTGCTTCATCGAGCCGTCGGGCTGTCTGACACCTTTGAGGGTCAACTCGGTCGGCGGGTCCCCGTCGATGACGATCTCGTACCGGGTCTCACCCCAATCCCACGCCGGCTCAAGCCGATCGGGTCCTGCGGTCACGTAGATCGCGTGGAAGACGATCAGTGGCTGCCCGCCGACCCACGCCGTCCATTCGTGACGCTGCGCGGCGACTGTGCCTGAAGGGATGGTCCCCTCGTCGTGTGGGATGTCCTCGGTGGCCACTGCGGCCTCCACCTCGGAGGTCACACTGTCGATGCTGACGCCGAGGCCGTCGGCGATCATGTACATGGACTGGGCGAAGAACGGGGTGCCGAGACCGAGGATCGTCGGCTCGGTGAGGAACTTTTCCTTGTCTTTGCCGAATCCCATCCAGTCGATGTGATCCAGCGGAGCGTCCTTGAGGACGTCGACGACCTCGTACACCTGAATGGTGTCGATTCTGCTCATCACCCGCGCCAGCGTGAGCGGCAGGAGGTCACCCGCGTATCCGGGGTGGATTCCCCCGCCGTGAAAGGACGTGTCCCCCTCGTCACACGCAGCCCTGATCAACTGCGCCTGTCCCTCGAAGTCCGGCGACGGGTGGAAGAACCCGCTTGTCGTCACCACGTTCTTGCCGGACCGCAGGAGGCGGCAGACGGTGTCGACATCCATGATGATCGGCGTATAGAAGACGCAGTCGGCCTCGAGGTCGACTATCGAGTCGACGTCGCTGGTGGCGAGAACACCGATCGGGTCGATACCGGCGATCTCGCCGGCGTCCCTGCCGTTCTTCTCCTCGCTGTGCACCAGCACTCCGACCAGGTCGTAGATGGGGTTGTCCGCGAAGTGGCGGATACCCACCCGTCCGACGTCGCCGGTCATCCATTGGATCACGCGGTAGGTTTTCTGCGGCACGGGAACACCTCTCAGCTTGTTGCGGGTTGTCCACTGCACGGCCCCGACGTTATGTCCACGACCGTGGGCCTGGTGTGAAATCGACCGGGACCGAGCGGAATCCGCGGGTGACGGAGTTGCCGTGGAACTTCGCGTGCGCTCCTGGCGTGAGCGTGAAATCGGGAATCCGGGACAGCACACGCTCGAGACCGACCTGGAACTCCAGTCGCGCCAGGTTGGACCCGAGACAACGGTGCACCCCTGCGCCGAAGCCGAGGTGTCTGTTCTCCCGGCGGTCGAGGATGCACCGGCCGGCGTCGGGGAACTCCGTCTCGTCGCGGTTGGCGGAGGCATAGTTGACGATCACCGACTCGCCGGGCTGAAAGGTACACCCGCTCAGTTCGACTTCGGCGCCCACGGTGCGGGGGATTCCGTGGATCGATCCGGCGAATCGAATGAATTCCTCCACCGCCCTGGCCAGGAGGTTGGGATCTCCGATCAGTCGGTCCCGCTCGGCCGGGTTGGTGGCGAGATAGTGGTAGGCGAAAGACATTGCACTGGCGGTGGTCTCGAGGCCCGCCTGGACAAGCAGCATCGCGTTGGACACGACGTCGGGGAAGGGCAGCTTCTCGCCGTCGATCTCGGCGGAGAGCAGAACGTCGATCATGTCGTCTTGCGGCGGCTGCTCGGTGCGGGCGGTCACCGCGTCGTGCAGATGCTGATACAACCCACCCCAGGCGGCCATCCGGGAGTCCTCGCCGGCCCCATTGAGCGCGGTGTCGGTGAGTTCGATGCACAGCGGGACGTCCTCGATCGGCATGCCGAGCAGATACTTGAAGAACACGATGCCGGGTTGCCGCCACGCGATCTGGGCGAGGTCACCGGACCCGTTCTCGATGAGCTCATCGATGAGCCGGTCGGTCTCCTCGGCGATCTGCGGGCGCAGTGCCTTCATTCTCGCCGGGGAGAAATACGGGTTGAGGACCTTGCGGAACTTCTGCTGTCTCGGCGGGTCCAAGGTGATGACCAGATCACCGGCGAGCTGCTCGGCCCCTTCGGGGGTCGGATTGCTGGAGAAGTGCTCCCAATCCTGCAGGATCGTGACGCACTCCGCGTAGCGGACCGCCACCCACGCGCCTGCCGGCGTTGCGCTGAGGAACGGGTTGTCGGTGCGGGCGAAGGGCGCCTGCTGCCGCATCAGCGAGTAGACGTCGTACAGGTAGTCGTTGTCGTTGAAATCCGGGTGGCGCAGATCCCAGTTCTGCGCATGCTCTTCGAGGGGTTTGGTCATGGATTCGAAGCCCCCTGCTGTTCGGCCGCCTGTCGAGCCTCCCGCTCTTCGTGGATACGCACGAGTTCGCGGAAACCGATTCGGTTGTACTCGGGCACCGGCTGGATACCCCATTCGTCCTGCGCGGTGTCCTTGCCCTCGGCCCCCTCGGGTGGTCCCAGCGGCGGATACGGGACCTTGCAGTCCAGGGTGTCATCGGAGTAGCGGACCTTGAGAAGTTCGCTACAGACCTCGGTGAGGCTCAACGTCGGATAGCCGTAGTAGACCGCCATGAACGGCAACGTGAAGGCACCCTCGATGACCAGGGCGACCAGGCACACGAGCACCGCGCGTTTGATGTACTTGTGCATCCGCGCGTAGTACGGGGTGGTGCCGGGCGGGAGATCCTCGGCCTTCTCTTCCTCGGTGGTTTCAGATGTGGTCACAGCCGTGCTCCTTAGAGTGCTTGCGGATCATGGTCAGTCGGTGAAGATCTCGCGGTTGACCGTGTGCAGGTAGGGGATCGCCAGGAAGGGGGTGATGTAGAAGATGTCGTAGAGCCACCAGCCGATGACCGGGAACACGACTCCGGCGAATCGGACGTCGGCGTACATCGTCATGTTGAACACGTAGACACACCAGATGAGCACGCCCATCCAGCAGGTGATGATCATCCACTGGTGGCCCCAGCGCTTCATCTGCAGGAACCCGATCGCCGCGGCGCACCGCATGGCGAAGACGGTGACGATCATGCCGAACACCATCGACTTCTCACCTGGTCCGGCGCTGCCCCCGACCCACAGCTCGTTGTAGTGCCAGAAGTAGCCGGCGTCGAACATGTTGCCCCAGCCGATCATCAGCACTCGGTTGATCAGCGTGTGGTTGGCGACGAGGTCGAGCGCCCATCCCAGACTGTTGAGCATGCCGTCGATCAGAACTAGGTAGCCGATGAGCGTGACGATCATCGGCCGGACCGAGTATCCCGCGCGCAGTGCCTGGCGTTGCAGCCACACACCGCGCATGAAGATCGGGAAACCGATGAGACCCGGTGCCCACATACCCATCAGGGCCGCTCCGGCGATCATCCACTTGTCGGCCTGCCGCTGAGCCAGTCTGGACTGCTCGTGGTGTTCTTCGAGGGTGATCGAGCCCTCGAGGGGAACGGACGCCGTCACCTCGGTGGGCGACTTCCGTTTCAGCAGTGGGAAGTTCACAGATACCACCAGCCGCGCGCGAACGACATGTAGAGCTGGATGAGGAACATCGTGAGCAGGTATCCATAGATGACGACCTGCAGGACGATCAGGGCCTTCTTGCGGTTCTTTTCCTTCTGGTCGACCATGCGGGCAATCCCTTCTAGTGGTTCGTATTCGGGCTGTCGGCATCGGCGAGACTGGCCGCGGCCACCTCGCGCAGACCCTCGGAGATGGCGCCATCGCTGGACAGCGGTGCGAGCACGCAGGCTTCAGCGGCTTCCAGTTCTTCTGCGCCTGAGGCGATCAGCTGTGCTGCGGTGACGAGTACGCGGGTGGAGGGCGGCTCGAAGTGGAACGCGGCATCCGCAGTTCGGATCGCCGTGGCACACCTGACCAGCCGCTGAGCGGTCGGCAATTCGATGGCCGACTCGGCGACGATCACCTCGGCTTCGCGGTCGGGGGGCAGATAGCGCATCGGCAGCGTGACGAATCGCTGGCGGAACGACGGTTTGAGCTCTTTGAGCGAGCTGCGGTAGGCGGGGTTGTAGGAGCACACCAGCATGAACGTCTCCGGCGCCTGGACCACCTCGCCCGCACGATCGAGGTAGAGGGTGCGCCGGTGATCGGTGAGGGAGTGCAGTACGGCCAGGGAGTCGTGGCGGGCCTCGACGACTTCGTCGAGGTAACAGATTGCGCCGGCCTTGACCGCGCGGGTCAGCGGCCCGTCGGTCCAGGTGACGTCCCCTCCGGTGACCATGAACCGCCCGACCAGGTCGGAGCTGGTCAGGTCGTCATGACAGCTGATGGTGACGACGGGGCGGGCCAGCAGCGTTCCCATGTGCTCGACCAGCCGGGTCTTCCCACACCCGGTGGGTCCGGTGAGCATCACGGGCAGTCGCTGCCGGTAGGCCCGTTCGAACATCTGCACTTCGCGGCCGTTGGCGAGGTAGGTGTCAGTTCTGTTCATGCCGCTACCAGCTCCCTGTGGACGTGGGCGAGAACGCGGGGGAGGTCGTCGACGCGGCGGATCCGCTGGGATCGGCGCGGCCCGAAGACTTCCGGGAGCGGGTCGACTCGGACGGGACCGATGCCGACGTAGTACATGGAGACCCCGGCGTCGTTCGCCTCCTCCACCGCGTGGGCAGCATCTGCCCATGCGTACCGCCCTTCGTACCCTTCGTCGGAGATCAGGCCGTCGCCGATCACGATCAGCAGACGACGTTCCGACGGTTGGGCGAGAAGGCGACTTGTCATATGGCGAAGTGGCGCACCGAGCCGGGTGTATCCGGCGGTGGACAAACCGAGGCTGCCGGGCGGCACGAATCGCCGATCCGGAAAGTCTTTGAGGCAGTTGACCTCGACGCGATGGCGGGTGTTTCCGGTGAAGGTGAAGATGCCGTGCCGTTCGCGTGCGGACGTCATCGCGCGGGACAGCGCGTCGGCGCAGGCCAGTTCCAGCTTGAAGACAGTGCCGCCGTGGATCCCCAGCGAGGAGCTGCCGTCGAGCAGCAGCGCGGTTGTGACATCACGGCTGGTCGGCAGCAGCTCCCGAAAGATCCGTGGTTCGACCGCCTCTCCGGTCGTCACATCGATGTAGTGACCGACGTACTGGTCGACGTCGATGTCGGACCCGTCCTCCAGGCGGCCCTTCATCGCACGATGGGTGTTCTTCTCGAACCAGTGCCGGACGTCGACGACGATGGCACCCGGTTGCCCGGTGCTGCCGCTGTGCGCCTGCTCGAGCACGGCGACGTGATCTGGCATGAAACTCTCCGTCCACGCATTCCATTCCGGATAGGGGATGCCCGGACGGTGGTCCGGGGTGACGTCGAGATCGTTGTCCTGCGGACGACTCGGCGGCGGCAGGTTGGGATTGCGGACACCGCCGTCGCCTCCGGCGGGGACCGAATGCGGTTGCGGTACCCGTTTCTGGTTCGTCGTCCACGGCAGGCGCCCGAACGAGCGGCGCAGTTTGTCGGACAACCCGTGCGGCAGCGTGTATGCCCGCGGCAGGCGCCCCAGCAGGGGATCAACAGCCAATGGCCGCTGAGTGCGGGCCAGTGCGACGGCGTGTTCCAGCATTTCTTCGCCGTCCATATCGGCGGCCGCCAGCTCGATTTCAGGAAGGAGGCGCCGCATCTCGGTGAGCAACCCCGGCCAGTTCTCGGCGACCCACCCGAGAGCAACGCCGGCTTCGACAACCGCGAGCGCGCTCAGTTCGCGGCCGGACAGCTCATTGAGGCGGTAGTCGGTGAGGCGATCCTTGGACGGTGAACACTGCAGGGCAACACCGCATGTCAGGGTGCGACGTGTCCAGTCACGGTGTGCCACCGGGTGGGGGACGTGGACGACGTCGAGCATCGAACTCAAACCGAAGCCGCGGTGTTGCCCGGTGACAAGGCGGGCGCCGGTGCGGCGCCGATCACTCAGTGCGACGGCGGTCAGGGCGCAGCTGCGCTCGGTAGCCATCGCGTGTGTGTCGGAGAGTCCGGTCATGTCCTGGGCGAGCCTCAGAAAGTTCCGATGTTGGAGAACATCCAGTACCAGAACCAGATGATGAGCCCAGCGCCACCCCAGGCCGCCACATAACGCAGTATCTCCCAGATCCAGCCGACCACGTCAGACCTCCTCGTCGCAGGGGTACGTCATCGGACCTCCAGTCCTCGTCGGGCAGTGATGATCAGGTTGGCCAGCATTGCGTCGCGGCGTTCGCTGTTCGTCGTGGTGGTGAGCACGCCATAGATGCCGAGCAGGAAGAACGCGGCACTGTAGAACGCCTCGACTTCGCGGTGGACCTCGCCGTCACCGCGTGCCCGCTCGATCTCGCGGACGAGCAGGACGATCACGGGGTGGTCCGACCATTCGTCCGCGCTCGGGCGGGTCGGCGAGAAGTGCAGCGCCAAAAGCTCTTTGAACAGTAGCGGCCCAAGGCGTCGCTCGAGTCCGGCGACCAGGCCCACGAGTTCCGCCAACACTGTGGCCAGGTTGTGCTCCTCGTCGAGAAACCGGGCGAACTCCGCGGCCATCCGTGCCTCTTCGCGACCCTCGAGCTCGAGCAGGACGTGCTCCTTGCTGGGGAAGTGGAAGAAGAAGGTCCCGTGGGCCACACCTGCGGCCGCCACGATCGTGCCGATATCGGCCCGCGCCATTCCCGACCGCTTGAACTCCGCGATCGCTGCACCGAGGATGCGTTCGCGCGTCTGCAGCCGACGTTGTTCGCGCACCGAGTGCTTGACCCGAGATGTCATGGTCCGATCTTTGTAACCCATTGACTGATAGTAGTCAATGATAGAAGTCAGTGAGTCAGTCGGAGAAGATCTCGCGGTTGACCGAATGCAGGTAGGGGATCGCCAGGAAGGGGGTGATGTAGAAGATGTCGTAGAGCCACCACCCGACGACGGGGAGCACGACTCCGGCGAATCGGACGTCGGCGTACATCGTCATGTTGAACACGTAGAGGCACCAGATGAGCACGCCCATCCAGCAGGTGATGATCATCCACTGGTGGCCCCAGCGCTTCATCTGCAGGAACCCGATCGCCGCGGCGATCCGCATCGTGAAGACGGTCAGGATCATCCCCACCTCCATGGCCTTCTCGCCCGGACCGGCGGCGCCTCCCAACCACAGCTCGTTGTAGTGCCAGAAGTACCCTGCGTCGAACATGTTTCCCCACCCGTTCAACAGCACTCGGGCGAGTAAGGTGTGGTTGGCGACCAGGTCGAGGGCCCATCCGACGGTGTTGATCGCGGCGTCGATGATGACGAGATAGCCGATGAGGGTCACCAGCAGAGGGCGCACCGTGAGTCCGTCCCGCTGCGCCTTGCGCATCAGCCACACCCCTCGCAGGAAGAGGGGTAGTCCGAAGATGCCGAGCGCTGCGGTGCCGATCAGCAGACTCCCGGAGATGAGCCACTTGTCGGCCTGGCGTTGCGCTTGTTGTGACGCCTGCAGGTGCTCGTCGAGACCGCTCGCGGGGACAGTTGGTGCGGTTCGATGGACTTCGCGCCGACCCCGGCCCAGTGTGGGCAGTTTCATGAGCGCTGACTATAGTCAATAAAAACCGGTAGTCAATCGGCTACTTCACGCCGATGCCCCGCAGGGTCTGGACGGTGTAGTCGTCAAGCAATGCGCGCCGCGCCGGCCAGTTGTGGGTGGTGGTCAGCAGCGCGTACAGGCCGAGCAGGAAGAACGCCGCACTGTTGACCGCGTTCACGGTCGGATCAACCTGACCCATGGACTTGGCGCGATCGACCTCGCGTGCCACCTCCACGATCACCGGGTGTTCATGGCTCTCGTCGTCTGTCGGGCGGGTCTGGGAGAAGTGCAGAGCCAGAAAGTCTTTGAACAGTATCGGCCCCAGGCGACGCTCCAGCCCGACAACAAGGCGGATCGCTTCGCGCAACGTCTCTGCGACGTCGTGATCGGTCTCGGCGAACCGGACCAGCTGTTTGGCGATCCGATCTTCCTCGCGGCGTTCGAGTTCCAGCAGCACGTGCTCCTTCGTCGGAAAATGGAAGAAGAACGTGCCGTGCGCGACACCCGCGGCGGCCACGATCGCGCCGACGTCGGCCGCGCCGATACCTGACCGCTTGAACTCCGCGACGGCCGCGCCCAACAAACGCTCCCGCGTCTGCAGTCGCTTGGCTTCGCGGCTGGAGGGCCTGTCCAACAGTGCCATTCATGCACACTACCGCCATGGTGTCGGGGGGGATTCTGCCATTCTGTTGACTTAAGTCAGATTGAGTCGTTAGATGGGCACGACTTCGCGGAGGGGAGCGGCTATGGCGCTGGAGCAGTTCGATCTCGGGGGCCAGGTCGCCGTGGTGACCGGCGCCGGTAAGGGCGTCGGCCAGGGCATTGCCCGCGTCCTCGCCGAAGCGGGTGCGACGGTTGTCGGCACTGCCCGGACGCGATCGGACATCGAGGGCACGATCGCCGATATCGAAGAAGCCGGCGGCAGGGGCCTGGCGGTGGTCGCCGACGCGATGAGCCGACCGGACGGCGAGCGGGTGGTCACCACTGCCATGGAAGAATTCGGCCGCATCGACATGCTGGTCAACAATGTCGGCGGCTCGACGTACGCCCGCTTTCTGGACATCACCGACGACGACTTCCGGCACACGTTCGACTGGTGCGTCACCTCGGCTCCTTCGCCACCGAAGGCCTACAGGGCAGCCTGGACATGATGCCGGGGTCGCGGGAGAAGATGGAGGAGACGACGCCGTTGCATCGACTCGGCGATGTCGAGGACCTCGGACGGCTCTGCGTGTACCTTGCGACGCGGGACTGCTACGCGACGAACGCCGTCTTCCATGTGGACGGTGGAATCGACTCGAACAATTCGCCGCTGCCGATCCCCGACTACTGAGCAGGAAACGGACACCAGATGCGCAGAGTGGTTCAGTTCTCCACGGGCAACGTCGGTCGGCACTCCCTGGCGGCGATCATCGGAAGGCCTGATCTCGAGTTGGTGGGCGTGCATGCCGCCAATCCCGACAAGATCGGCCGCGACGCCGCCGACCTGTGTGGGCTCGGTGAACCGACCGGCGTGACGGCCACCGATGATGTCGATGCGTTGATCGCCCTGAAGCCGGATTGTGTGGTCTACACGGCTTTGGGGGAGACACGCCCGATGGAGGCCATCGAGCAGATGTCCACTCTGCTGGCCGCCGGGATCAACGTGGTCGGAACGTCGATGGTGTGGCTGGTGACCCCACACCAGGCCGACGACTGGCTGCGGGTGCCGCTGCAGGACGCCTGCGCCGCCGGAAACGCCTCCCTCTACGTCAACGGGATCGACCCCGGGTTCTCCGGTGACACCGCGGTGCACGCCGCACTGAGCCTGGTGACCCGTGTCCGGTCCGTCGCCGTGCAGGAGGTCTTCGACTACAGCAACTACGACGACTACGAATACACGGGAACCGCAATGGGTTTCAACACCAGTCCGGACGACGAACTGGCGCCCGCCTATCAACCGGGCGTCATCACGTCGCTGTTCGGCGGGCTGGTGCGTAACCTCGCACGCCACCTCGACGTGGAACTCGACGAGGTTCGTCAGCGGTTCGAGCCCTGGTACACCCCGGAGCGCATCGAATGCACGATGACGACCGTCGAACCCGGCAACCTGGCGGCGGTGCGGTTCGCCGTCGAAGGAGTACGCGACGGAGTCCCGGTCATCACCGTGGAACACATCAACCGACTCACGTCTGCGGCCGCACCGGATTGGGAGTTTCCCCCCGACGGCCACCTCGGCGTGCACAGGGTGGTGGTGGAAGGCGAACCGCGGGTGGAGGTGAGCACCCACCTGTCGCACCCGGTTCTGGACGTCACCGATGCCGGATGCATCTCCACCGCGGCGAGAGCGGTGAACGCGATCGACTGGGTCTGCGGCGCTCCCGCAGGTCTGGTCTCGGTGGAGGACATCCCCCCGACCGAGATGATTCGCGGCCTGATGTGGTGACCGCTGCGGTGCTCAACCCCGCGAGAACATGGTGACCGCGTCGGCCACCGGGGTGTCACCGGAGATCACCTCGAACGTCTGACCGGCGGTGCCGGGAGCGTCGAGCACCGCGACCAGGACCGCAGCGACATCCTCGCGGGGGATGCTGCCACGTCCCGTGCTCGCTGCGATCGTCACCCGCCCGGTCCCGGGATCGTCGGTGAGCAGACCTGGGCGCACGATGGTGGAGTCGAGACCATGCCGCGCCAGGATGTCATCGTCCGCAGCGCCTTTCGCGCGGAGGTACGCGACGAAGACGGGGTCGCCGCCGTCGTCTGTGGCATGGGCGTCGGCACCCATCGCCGAGATCATCACATAGCGACGAACACCGGCGTGCTCTGCGGCATCGGCCAGCAGGATCGCCGCGTCGCGGTCGACGGTCTCCTTGCGTGCCGCGCCGCTGCCGGGGCCGGCCCCGGCAGCGAACACCACAGCGTCTGCTCCGCGAAGGGCAGCCGCCACGTCGTCGACGGAGGTGTTCTCCAGATCCATCACAGTGGCCTGTGCCCCTGCACTTTCCAGATCTGCCGAGTGCGCGGGATTGCGGATGAAGCCTGCGACCGTGTCCCCACGTTCGGACAGCAACCGTTCGAGGATCAACGCGATCTTCCCGTGCCCTCCGGCGATTACTACACGCATTGTCGTCCCTCCTACGTTGCGAACACCTGTGAATCGTCGGCGAACGCCTTGAACTCGAGAGCATTCCCCGCGGCATCGAGAAGAAACATCGTCCACTGCTCGCCTGTTTCGCCCGCGAAGCGCACGTAGGGTTCGATCACAAAATCGACACCGGCGACGCGCAGTCGATCGCTCAGTTCCTGGAACGCGGGGACCGTCAGGATCAGGCCGAAGTGTGGGACCGGCACGTCGTGTCCGTCGACCGGGTTGTGCACTGCAGCGGTGCGATCGGGGGCCAGATGGGTGACGAGTTGGTGCCCGTGCAGATTCCAGTCCACCCAGGTCTCATCGCTGCGGCCCTGTTCGAGGCCCAGCACGTCGCCGTAGAAATGGCGGGCAGCGGCCAGGTCGTCAACCGGTATCGCGAGGTGGAACCGCGGGATCGAAGAGTCGGGCGCACTCATGAGGCCATGCTACGGACCGATCGACGTGCCCAGTGGCAATTGCCCGGCGCCGCACTCAGGGAGACCCTCAAGCAGTTAGGCTATCTAGGTGGGGGTTACACGGGTCCACCACCTGAACTGCGCAACGCTACGAGGCGGCTCACTGCGGGGGCTGCCTCTTGTTTGCCATGTCCTGCTCCTGGAGACCTCGTCCGCCGGCCTTGTGCTGGTCGACACCGGTTTGGGCACTGCGGATTACGCGAACCTCACTTCGCGACTGGGGTTCGGATTCTCCAAGATCTATTCGCGGCCAGAGCCCGACCCCTCGCTTGCTGCCGTCGAGCAGATCTCCCAACGTGGATTCTCGCCGCGCGACGTCCGCCACATCGTGCTCACTCATCTCGATCTGGACCACGTCGGCGGTCTGAGCGATTTCCCCGATGCGCACGTGCATGTGCACAACACCGAGTTGCAAGCGGCACGTCGAGGGACGAACTGGAGAGACCGACTGCGCTACCGGCCCGCGATGTGGGCGCACGGTCCCCGGTGGAAGGCCTACCACCCGTCCGGTGAAACCTGGCTGGGTTTTGATGCCGTGCGCGGACTGGAGGGACTCGACGACGACGTCCTGATGGTGCCACTGCACGGCCACTCCCACGGTCACGTCGGGATAGCTGTCCGCGCGCCCGCAGGCTGGCTTCTCGCCGCCGGCGACGCGTACTTCGACCAGCGTGAGGTCAAACTGCCGCAACGGGTTTGCGCCAGGTCCGCAGCGGTGTTCCAGGCGGTCGTCGGCGCCGAGGACAAGGCACGCCGCCACAACCAGGACCGATTACGGGCGTTGCACGCCGACCAACCCGAGGTGACGATCTTCTGCGCCCACGACCCCACCGAGTACGTCGAAATAGTTCGGGGACAGGGAGAATCACCCCGAGGTCTTCCCGCGTGACCACGATCCCTTCGATGCCCGCCGACGGCGACACCGCTGATCTCCCCTTGGCTCCGCTCAACCCGCTGCCGTATTTCCAGCGATTGCGGGCTGTGCGGAACTATCACAGCGGGCCGGAGACGCTGCGGGACGCAGGCGGCCCGGTGACACGCTGGAACATCGGGCCGCGATGGCTGACGCCGACAATGGTGCTGGCGACGTCGCCGGGCGCCATCCGCGATGTGCTCACCCCCAGGGACGGGTCGGTCGACAAGACGACCCCGGTGTTCAACGAAGTACGCCGGGTCCTCGGCGCCAACCTCGCGAACCTGCCGCACGAGGCATGGGCCCCGCGTCGTCGGACCATCCAACCGGTGTTCACCAAGCAGCACGTTCGCGAGTTCGGTGATCACATGGCCGATGCCGCGGAGTCGGTGGGTGCGCTGTGGGCCGACGGAGCGGAGATCGATCTCGATGCGGAATCTCGACTACTCAGTCTGCGGGCGTTGGGACGTTCGGTGCTCGGCATCAACCTCGACGAACAGCCCGACGTCGTCGAGGCGTTGCACATCGCCATCCGGTATGCCATGCACCGCGCGCTGATTCCTCTTCGCGCGCCACGCTGGCTGCCGACGCCGATGCGCAGACGTGCCCGGGAGGCCAGCGCTCACGTCCACCACTTCGCGCACCGCATTCTGCAGGCTTGCCGCGAGGACCCCACCGTGGAGGCGCCACTGGTCCGGGCGCTCATGGACGCGCGAGACCCCGAGACGGGCCGGGCGCTATCCGATGACGAGATAGCCGACGAACTGATCATCTTCATCTTCGCCGGCCACGACACCACCGCCACCACCCTGACGTACGCGCTGTGGGCGCTCGGACACCACCCGGAGATCCAGAATCGTTTGGCTGCAGAGGTTTCCGCGGTACCCGGCCGTGAGCTGACGCCCGATGACGTCCCTCGCCTGGGTTATACAGTTCAGGTGATCCGGGAGTCGCTCCGGCTGTGTCCTCCCGGACCCACCGGAACCCGTATGGCAACACGCGACATGCAGGTGGGCGGGTACCGCATTGCCGCCGGGACCATGCTGGTCGTCGGGCGGATGGCTGTGCAACGCGACCCGGCGCTGTGGACCGACCCGTTGTCGTTCGACCCGGACCGATTCAGCCCCGAGCGGTTCAAGAAACTCGACCGGTGGCAGTACATCCCGTTCGGCGGCGGGACGCGTTCGTGTATCGGCGACCACTTCGCGATGCTCGAGAACACCTTGGCCCTGGCGACGATTGTACGTCGCACCGAGTTCACCTCACTGTCAACAGATTTCCCACTCAAGCTGCATTTCACGATGGTGCCGGGCGGACCTGTGATGGCTCGGACCCGGCACCGCCGGCCCGCTGGCGCGGTGGCGACGGCATGAGCGTCGCCGAGGGTAGCGCTGTCCACCGGGCCACTATTCTGGACCCCGACGATCCTGACGACCGGCAGGTACTCGACGAGCTGACAGACGACGTGCGGATCGAGTTCGTGGACCGGCGTACTGAGCAGATCCGGTCACTGGCCGAGTTGCATCCAGCGGTCAGAGGCGATCTCGCCGATCGGCCGACCCGGTGGGCCTACTATCCGTGGCGTCGCGTGGTGGTCGGCATCCTCGGCGAGAACGCCTTTCGCACGCTGCGCCTGGACCGCAACAGGAATCTGATCACAGTCGAGGAACAAGCCCGACTCGCCGAGCTGACGATCGGCGTTGTCGGGCTGAGCGTGGGTCACATCATCGCGCATACGCTGGCGGCGGAAGGACTGTGTGGACGGTTGCGGCTCGCCGACTTCGACGAACTCGAACTCTCCAACCTCAACCGGGTACCCGCCACCGTGTTCGACCTCGGCCTCAACAAGGCCACCGTTGCGGCCCGCCGGATCGCCGAACTCGACCCGTATCTCGACGTCGAGGTGCTTCCGATGGGGGTCACCGCCGATTCGCTCGACGGGTTCGCCGACGGTCTCGACATCGTGGTGGAGGAATGTGATTCGCTCGAGGTCAAGGCGATGGTCCGAGAAGCCGCCCGGGCGCGGCAGCTTCCGGTGCTGATGGCCACCAGCGACCGTGGACTGATCGACGTCGAACGGTATGACCTGGACCCACATCGGCCGATACTGCACGGCCTGCTGGGAGATGTCGATTCGACGAAGCTCGCCGGTCTGAGCAGCCGTGAGCGGATTCCCTACACGTTGCGCCACGCCGACCCCACCCGGTCGTCACCACGGATGACCGCCTCGATGGTCGAGGTGGGTCGCACGCTGTCCTCCTGGCCCCAGTTGGTGGGCGAGGTCACCATGGGCGCGGCCGTCATCGCCGAGGCCGTCCGCAGAATCGGTCTGGGAGAACCGCTTTCGTCCGGCCAGGCGAGGGTGGATGTGGCCGACGCGCTCGACGACCTGACCGAACCCTCGGTGATCGCCGAGAGTCCCGAGGCGGCGCCGCCCACTGCGCCGGCCGTCGCTACCGACACGCCGTCCTCGGTGCCTCGCACCGTTGCCGCCGCAGCGGTTCTCGCTCCCTCCGGCGGCAACGCGCAGCCATGGCACATCGAAGTGGGTTCCGACGCCGTCGTCATCCGGCTTGCACCGGAGCGCACCTCGATGATGGATGTGGCATATCGGGGAAGCGCGGTGGCTGTGGGGGCCGCAGCATTCAACGCCAAAGTTGCCGCCGCCGCCCATGACATGCTCGGGAAGGTAGAACTGAGCGAAGGCGACCCGGACACTCCGTTGCGGGCGGCCGTGCGATTGAGTGCCGGGACGAGCCCTCGGCTCGCGCACCTCTACCAGGCCATGCTCAACAGGGAGACCAGCAGGCACCGCGGTGATCCCGAACCGCTGACCGACGAGACGGTCGACCTCCTCCACCGGGCCGTCGACGGCGAGGGGGGTCGGCTGACGCTGCTCACCGAGCGAAGCGACATCAGCGAGGCCGCAGCCATTTTTGCCGCCGCTGACCGAATCCGGTACCTCACTCCGGCGCTGCACCAGGAGATGTTCACCGAGCTCAGGTTCGCCGGTGACAGGCGGCTGGACTCCGGGATCGACGTCCGCAGCCTGGAACTGGACGACAGCGACCGGGCAGTGCTCGAGGTGCTGCGCCGTCCCGATGTGATGGTCGAGCTGGCGCGTTGGGACGCCGGAACGGCATTGGGACAGGATGTCTCGGCGCGAGTGGAAGCGGCCTCCGCGTTGGCTGTCGTGTCGGTCCACGGCAGCGCGCTCACCGATTTTGCACAGGGAGGCGCAGCGGTCGAAGCGATGTGGATACAGGCGCAGCAGAGCGGGTTGGCGGTGCACCCCCTGTCGCCGGTCTTCCTGCATGCGGTCACGCCCGAAGAACTGACCGAGATGTCGCCCAGCTACAGCGCAGAATTGCAGCATCTGCAGTCGGGTTTCCGCCGGCTGGCCCGCACTCCGTCGGGAGATTCGCTGGTCCTGGTCCTCAAACTGGCTCGCGCACCGCGGTCGTCGCTGCGGAGCCGTCGTCGCGAGTTACCCGGCGAACTTGGTGGACCGAGCTGACTCAGGCCAGCCGCGCTCGGAGCTCACGCTTGAGTACTTTGCCGTAGCTGTTCTTCGGCAGTTCGTCGACGAACTCGTAACGCTTCGGTCGCTTGAACCGGGCAATGCGTTGCAGCAGATGCGCGTCCAGCTCGCCGGGGGAGACCTGACCGACGACAAACGCCACCACGACCTCGCCCCACTCCTGGTCGGGAGCGCCGACGACGCCGGCCTCCACGACGCCGGGGTGCTCGAGCAGGATCTCCTCGACTTCGCGCGGATAGATGTTGCTGCCGCCACTGATCACAACGTCTTTGGACCGGTCACGCAGTGTCAGGAATCCGGTGGCGTCGAACGACCCCATGTCCCCGGTGTGCAGCCAGCCGTCCTGCAGTGTCGCCGCGGTCGCCTCCGGATTCCTCCAGTAGCCCGACATCACCACATCACCGCGGCAGACGATCTCGCCGATCTCGTCGACTCCGGCCGGCAGACCGTCAGGGCCCAGCACGGCGACGTCGACACCGGAGCGGGCATAACCGACCGAGCCCAGTCTCGCGTGGCCGGCCCATCCATCACCGGCGACGTGGTCGGCACGGCGTAGACCGGTGATCGTCATCGGCGCCTCCCCCTGCCCGTAGAGCTGAACGAAGATCGGCCCGAACGCGGCCATGGCCTTCCGCAGGCTGTCGACGTACATCGGTCCGCCGCCGTAGACGACGGTCGTCAGGTTCGCCGGACGCGGCCGTCCGGTGTGCACCAACCGCGCCACCATCGTCGGCGCCAGGAACGCACTGCAGCCCGGATGAACTTCGCACAGATCGAGGAACTCCGCCGGGTCGAACGCGCCCGAGGCAGGCACCACCTGCCGGGCGCCGCGCAACACGTACGGCGGGACGTACAGTCCCGATCCGTGCGACATCGGGGCGCCGTGGATCAGACTGCAATTCGCGTCGGGGGAGTCGAAGTCAGCGAGGTGCGCAACCGTCATCGCCATCAGGTTGCGGTGTGACAGCATCGCGCCCTTGGAGCGCCCCGTGGTGCCACTTGTGTAGAACAGCCACGCCAGACTCTCCGGGTCGGTGTTCCTCGGCGGTTCCAAGACCTCGGCAGTGCAGCGGCTCTGGTACTCGGAGTCACCGATGGTCTCGATCGGGACGGAGGTTTCCGCAGCCAGCAGTGCGCCGATCTTCGGTGACGCGAACACCCGGGCGACACCGGCGTCGTCGAGGATCTGCTCCATCTCGCGGGGATGAAGTTTGTAGTTGACCGGCACGAAGACACATTCGGCCGCCCAGATCGCATACATCAGTTCGACGATCTCCGGCCGGTTCTCGCTGGCCACCGCGATCCGCGCCCCCTGTCCGAGGTCCCGAAAGGACGTCGCCAGCCGCAGCGCCCGATCCCGCAACGACGACCAGGTGTGTACTTGGCGCTCGCCGTGGTACACCGCGCCGCGGTCGCCGTACCGGGCCGCGGTCTGCTCGAGAAGGCCGAACAGGTTCAACGCTGTCTCCTCTTCGCGCGAGCGCTCATCGACGCCGTCCGCTCTTCGCGCGAGCGCTCATCGACGCCGTCTGCTCTTCGCGCGAGCGCTCATCGACGCGCAACCCACTCGGCGTTGAGCGCAAAGTCAGACAGGTACTTCGTCGAACTCCAGCCGCCGTCGACCACGATCGTCTGGCCGTTGATGAAGCTCCCGCCCTCGGAACAGAGGAACGCCACGGTGGACGCGATGTCCTCGACGCGACCGAGTCGTTGATGGGGGGTCATCTCGGTATTGATCTTGCGGAACCGCTCATCTTCGAGCCTGGTGGCCACCATCGGCGTCAGCGTCACACCGGGAGCGACTGCGTTGCAGCGGATTCCCTGTGCGCCGTACTGGCAGGCGATGTGCGTGGTCAGGGACGTCAGACCACCCTTGGCGGCAGAGTACGCCCCGCCACGCAGTCCGCCTACGACCGCGAACGTCGATGTCACGTTGATGATCGCCGATCCGGGCTGCATGTGGCCGATCACATCCCGGGCGAGCCGGAACGGCGCCCGCAGCATCAGATCGAGGAAGTAGTCAAGGGAGTCGTCATCGGTCTCGTGCAGCGGTTTGGGGCTTCCCACCCCGGCGTTGTTCACCAGGAAGTCGATCCGACCCCACCGCTCCAGCGCTGCGGCGACGATCCGTTGCGGCGCGTCGTCGGCGGTGAGGTCGACCGCCAGGGTGGCGATCCGGTCTGGATCACCGACCGCTGTCTCGAGGTCGGCGAGCCGGTCAGGGTCGCGGCCGGTGCCCAGCACCGCAATACCCCTCTCGGCAAGCATTGTGGCGCAGCCGAACCCGATGCCGCTGCTGGCCCCTGTGACGATTGCCACCTGCATGTCACGACCTGTCTTTCTGTAGTCCGGTGAGCTCAGCCTTGATCTGGTGCTTGAGGACCTTGCCCGCGTCGTTTTTGGGCAGCGCGTCGACGAGCACGATCTGCTCGGGCGCTTTGAACTTGGCGACGCCGCGGTCGGTCAGGAACTCCCGTAGCGCCACCGTGTCGGGCCGGCAGTCCGCGGCGGGGACGATGGCCGCGCAGGCCCGCTCACCGGTCCGCGGATCGGGGATCCCGACGATCGCGATCTCGGCGATCTGGGGATGGGTGACGAGGATGTCCTCGACCTCCTTGGGCGAGATGTTCTCACCGTTGCGGATGATGATGTCCTTGGCGCGACCCGTCACCACGAGGTAGCCGTCGTCGGTCCACCGACCTAGATCGCCGGTGCGGAAATAGCCTGCTTCGTCGAAGGTTTCGTGATTGTCCTCGGTGTGCAGGTAGCCGGTGAGCATCTGTGGGCCGCGGGCGCGGATCTCGCCGTCGACGAGGATGATGTCGGCGGAGCCGGGGCGCCCGTCGGTGTCGGCGCCGCGGTCGACGTCGCCGAGTGATCCGACGGTGCTCACCGGCACTTCGGTCGAGCCGTAGACCCGGGTCACGAGGGCACGGTCGAAGTAATCCGCCGCGCGTCGGATCAGCGATGGCGGGACCGAGGCGCCGCCACAGATGAACACCTTGAGATCGGGAAGTCGCGTGCCGGCACGTTCGGCCGCCGCGAGCAGTCCGGTCAGAAAGGGCGTGGCACCGGCCATGTGCGTGCAGCGGTGCTCGAGCATGTGCGCCACCGCGGCGTCGGGGTCCCAGCGCTGCATGAGAACGGCCTCGGTGCCGAGCAGCAGTGGGCACTCGAACGCGTAAATGGATCCGCCGATGTGGGCGATCGGTGACGGTACCAGGAAGGTGTCGCCCGCATCGATTCGCCAGTGGGCGCCCAGCTGGGTGATCAGCGCATGCAGGGAATCATGGCTGTGCAGAACACCTTTGGGTCTGCCTGTGGTTCCGGAGGTGTACAGGATCATCCGGGTGGCAGCGGAATCCAACGTTGGTAGCGTCCCCGTGGGCGTTACGGTGAACAGGTCGCCGAAGTCGGTGTGCCCACCTGCGTCGCCACGCACCACGATGACCTCAGGGGAGGCAGGTAGTCCGGGCAGCACCCGGTCCAGCATCGCGGCGTAGTCGTATCCGCCGAAGGTGTGCGGGATGAACACCGCGCGGGTATCGGCGTCGGCGAGGATGAACGCGAGCTCGTGATCGCGCAGCGATGGCAGGATCGGGTTGACCACCATGCCTGCCAGCGTGGCTCCGAGGTAGATGACCGCGGCCTCGCTCCAGTTGGGCAGCATGAACGACACCACGCTGACCGCAGGCATCCGGCGCGTCAAAGCCCGCGCCAATAGTGTTGCCTGTTGCAGTAGTTGAGCGCACGTCAGGGTGTGAACGTCGTCGCGCACGAGGATCCGGTCGGGCGTCTCGCGCGCCGCGTCCCGGAGAGCGTCGGCCAGCGTGATGCTCACTGTGTGTCCCGACTCAGGCCTCATTGTGCGTCCCGACTCAGGCCTGATTGTGCGTCCCGCACGCGGCGCATCGTCATCGCGTGCCGGAACCTCGACGACGGATGGGTGTTGACGGTCACCTGCGCGATCTCCCCGTCGGAGGTCGTGTAGGTGCGTTGCATCTGCAACGCCGCCGTGTCTGCTGCGATCTGCAGGCGCTCTGCCAGCTCGGCCGTGAGTAGCACCGCGGAGATCTCCTGGTGCACCTCGACGACGCTGACCCCGAAGAGGTCTTCGATCAGCGGGAAGATCGGACCGGTGTGGCGATGGAGCAACCTGCCGACGGAGGCGAAGCTGCGGTTGATGTAGTACTCGGTCCGGCAGGTCGGCGCGGTGTCGTCGTCCACCCGCCGATACCCGCTCACTGAAAGCCATTCGGTGCCCTGGTCCAGTCCGGTGCGTTCGGCGAGTGTGGCGTCGACGGTGACCATGGTGTTGGTCTCGATGGCGAAGCGCGCGCCCTGGGCGAACGCGAGCAGGTCGTCGATCGAGACGACGTCCTGCTCATAGGAGTTCGTATTCGGCCTGGGGACCACCAGCGTGCCCGCTCGCGGCTTGGACGCGATGAGGTTGTCGTCCCGCAGTCGCCGCAGTGCCTCGCGAACGGTGTAACGGCTTACCGCGAACCGCTCACACAGTTCGTGTTCGGTCGGCAACTGGGAGCCCACCGGGTAGACGCCGTCGACGATCTCCTTGCGGAGCGCGCGCGCCACCTGCAGATAACGATGGTCGCCGGCCGTGGTTGTCATGCTCGGTGCACCGCCAACACGCTCCCGTCGCCGTCGGCCGAGAGGTACAGGGTTCCGTCCGGTCCACTGGTGATCCCAGCGAAGGGCCCCTGGGGTCCGGAGAACGGCGGCATGCCCCGCAGCGGTTTGGGTTCGACGCCGGGCGGCGCCCCGACCGGTAGGCCGGTGGCGATGACACTGCGCGCCTTGGTGTTCAGATCGAACTCGACGAGTTCTTTGGCTGCCGCGTCGACGATGTAGAGCCGTCCGTCCTGCACGTGGATGCCCTGGGGGCGCGACAGACCGTCCACCACGGTGTCGACTCCGCCCCCGGCGAGTCGGACCACCCGGCCTGCACCGGACTCGGCGACCAGCGGCGCTCCGTCGGAGTCGAACGCGACCCCGACCGGGTCCCGGAGATCGGACATCAGGGTCTCGACGGTGCCGGAGCGCAGGCTGTGGACCCGGCCGGTCCCCAGTTCGGCGAACACGATGACTCCGTCGCGATCCACGGCGACGCCGTAGAGCTGGTCGAAGTCGGTTGCCAGGTAGTCGGTCTCACCCGAGGAAGGTCGGTATCGGGCGACCTGTCCGCCGGAGGTGGTGACCACGAACACCCCCGATCCGACCGCGGCGAGTCCGCGCAGGAACCCGGGGTAGCCCGGCGAGAACAGCATGCCGACGGTCTGCAGCGCGCCTTCGGGGGTGACCACATAGAAGTAGGTGCCGTCGGCGACGTACAGGTTGCCGTCGTCGGCCACGGTGAGGTCGAGGGGCCAGTTCAGGCCGCCGGCGAGCACGGTGCTGCTCTGTTGTCCGGGCAGGATCTCGGTGATCTCGCCGGTGAAGTTCGACGCGAACAGCCGGTCGCCGACGAACGTCAGGTTGTCCAGCCCCGGATTGAGCTGCGCCAGAACGGTTTTCTCGCCGCTGCGCGGATCGATGCGCAACACCTGCCCGCTGGCCACCTGGGTCGACACCAGGAAGCCCTCGGAGTCGAACTTGACAGCATCGGGCACCCCGAGGTCACCGGCGACGCGCTGCGGCTCGCCCCCCTCCGGGTTCACGCGCCAGATCTCATTTGCGGTCATCAACGGGTAGTACAGCAGCCCGTCGGGTCCCACCTCCATCGCGTTGGGCGAGGGCAGGTTCTCCAGCAGGATCCGCGGTGCGCCACCGTCGAGAGGCAGTTCCATCAACCGCCCGCCGTCGCGGCACTCCCCGACGAACAGACGGCCCTGGTGCACGGTGATGCCGTTCGCACACGGGAGGTCGTCGCGCAGCACGCGGGTGTGGCCGGCACCGTCGCGCGCGCTGACCCTGCCGTCCATCACCTCGGTCGCGTAGAGCGTGCCGTCGGCTCCGAAGGCGACGTCGTCGGGCGCGACGATGTCACCGCCTTTGGCGCTCACGGTGTCCAACTCGCCGGTGGCCAGGTCCAGTGCGCTGATCTGGCTGCCCGTCACCTGCGCCACGTAGATCCGTCCGTCGGGCCCGGTCCGGAGGCCGTTGGCGCCGAAGAGGCGGCTGGGTGCGGTCACCCGTCGCACGTGCCATCCCTGGGCGGCGGTGGGGTTCTGCGCGGTGTAGCGGGCCTTCATGCGTTCGGACGTTAGCAAGCCGCTCTAGTCCAGACAATAGTGATCGGCTGGGCCGCGATCGGCTCTTGACGATGGCATAAGTGCTGCGGAATAGTGTTCTTCAATATGCAGAGCAGCGTTATTGGTCCGGACAAATGATATGACCGCCGGTGTGTCAGTGAGCCTGGAGGGGCGCATCGTCGTCGTCTCCGGCGCTGGTGGCGGCGGGATCGGAACGACGGTGACCCGGCTGGTCGCCGAGGCCGGCGCCACCGTGGTGGCGGTCAGTCGTTCCACGGAGAACCTCGACGAACACGTCGCGCCGCTGGCCGAGCAGGGCCTGTCCGTGGTGCCCGTCGCGGCTGATGCGGCCACCGACGACGGCATCACCACGGTGCTCGAGCACGTTCGACGCACCGACGGTGACCTCTACGGGCTGGTGAACATCGCGGGCGGTGCGGCACCGGCGACGTGGATGCCGTCGACCCGGGTGACGCGGGACGACTGGCGCGCACTGTTCGTCGCGAATCTGGAGACGGCCTTCTTCATGAGCCAGGCGATCAGTCGGGAACTGCTCGCCCGGAGCCTGAGGGGGTCGATCGTCTCGGTGTCCTCGATCAGCGGGATGAACACTGCGCCGTTCCACATCGGGTACGGCACCGCGAAGGCCGCGGTGGTGGCGATGACCCGGACCATGGCGGTCGAGTTGGCGCAACACGGCATTCGGGTGAACGCCGTGGCGCCGGGGGTCACCGAAACGGCCGCCTCGGCGACCTACGTCGACGACGATCCCGATCGCGACCGCACCGCGATCGCGATGGGCCGCCGCGGCACCCCCGAGGAGCAGGCCGGTGCCATCCTGTTCCTGCTGTCCGATCTGTCCGGCTACATCACCGGCCAGACGTTGCTGGTCGACGGTGGGCTGAATCTGAAATGGACCCATCTCGGAGCCGACAACACCTCGTTGTTCCTCAAGGACCAATCCTTCCGCGAAGCCATTAGGAGGATCTAGTGACCCACACCGAAACCGACCTCGACGCCGCGATCGAGGTCGAAGCCGAACCGGACGACTCGACTGGGGAGATCGCCGAGGACTTCTCCGACTCGATGACCATCCCGGTGGACGCCTACATCTCCGAGGACTACGCGCGCGCCGAGCGGGACCGGCTGTGGCGCAAGGTGTGGCAGCAGGTCGGCCGGGTCGAGGAGATCCCCGAGGTCGGCAGCTACCTGACCTACGACATCCTCGACGACTCGATCATCATCGTCCGAACCGGTGCCAATGAGTTCACTGCCCACCACAACGTGTGCATGCACCGCGGCCGCAAACTCGTCGACACCCCCGACGGCGCGAAGAACACCGTGGGCCGCGCCCGCAAATCGTTCGTCTGCGGATTCCACGGCTGGACATACGGTTTGGACGGCGTCTGCACCCACATCCGGGAGCAGGACGACTGGAAGGGAACGCTGAGCCCGGAGAACACCCATCTGGCCCCGGTACAGGTCGACACCTGGGGAGGGTGGCTCTTCGTCAACATGGATCCCGACTGCGAACCGCTGGCGGACTACCTGATGCCGGCCGCGAAGATCCTGGATCCGTTCGGCCTGGAGAACATGCGTTTCAAGTGGCGCAAGTGGCTGTACTTCGATTGCAACTGGAAAGTGGCGATGGAGGCCTTCAACGAGACCTACCACGTCTTCACCACGCACCCCGAGTTCAACAAGTTCGGTGAGTTCAAGGGCTGGGCCAAGGCGCAGGGCCGGCACAGCAACATCGGCTACGACGCACCCAAGGGTATGGACGAGACCAAGTCCAAAATCCGTCTGGGAACCGGGGATCCGCGCATCTCCACCGCCGAGATGCAGATCTACACGATGGAAGAGACCAACGCGACCACCACGAACACGCTTGTCAACGCCGCCAAGCGACTCGTCGACGAACTGCCGGAGGGCACCCCCGCCGATCAGGTGCTCCAGCACTGGCTGACGTCGGCGCGCAACGACGACGCAGCGCGCGGAGTGATCTGGCCGACGATCCCGCCCGACATTCTCGGACAGAGTGGCACGGCGTGGCAGATCTTCCCGAACTTCCAGGTGGGTCAGGGTCTGACGAGCGCACTGTGTTACAGCGCCCGCCCAGACCCGAGCTACCACCCCGACAAGTGCATCTTCGAGGTCGCGGTCTTCGAGCTGTATCCCAAAGGTGAAGAGCCGGCCACGGAATGGCAGTACACCCCGAAGGACTCCCCGAACTGGCTTTCGGTGCTGCCCCAGGATTTCTCGAACATGGCTGCGGTGCAACAGGGGATGAAGTCCGCGGGTTTCCCGGGCGCCCTGCCCAACCCCTACCGCGAGCGCAGCACCGTCAACCTGCACTACCAGTTGTCCCAGTACATGGGAGTCGGCGAACCCCGCAAGCGTTAGCGATTCCGGTGTCGTCCGTCATGCTCAGCGTGACGGGTGACCCCGAATCCGCACCAGAAAGAGGAGATCAGTGAACACCTGCGGTCCCACGGATACGCCGGACGACGTCGACATCCCGTCGATGCGGGAGAAATACGCCGTCGAACGAGCCAAGCGTCTGCGAGCCGACGGCGCAACGCAGTATCTGGAGCTCGAAGGGGACCTCGCCGAGTTCTATGAGGTCGACCCCTACACAACGGTGACGGAGCGGGACCCGATCGTCGAGGACGCCGAGGTCGTCATTCTCGGCGGAGGCTTCGCCGGTCTGCTGGCCGGGGCCTACCTGAAGAAGGCGGGTGTCGAGGGGATCCGCGTCATCGAGATGGCCGGTGACTTCGGCGGTGTGTGGTACTGGAACCGATTCCCCGGAATCCAATGTGACAACGACGCCTACTGTTACATCCCGCTTCTCGAAGAACTCGACTTCATGCCCTCGAAGAAGTTCGCAGACGGTGCCGAGATCTTTCAGCACTGCCGAAACGTCGGGAAGCACTTCGGGCTGTACGACGGCGCACTGTTCTCCACTCAGGTACGCGAATTGCGGTGGGACGATGCGACCGAGCGCTGGCAGATCAGCACCGACCGTGGTGATGACATCCGAGCTCGGTTCGTCGTCATGGCGCAAGGCTCCTACAACCGCCCGAAGTTCCCTGGAATCCCCGGTATCGGTGAGTTCAAGGGACACATGTTCCACTCCGCACGCTGGGACTACGAGTACACCGGGGGAGATGCTGACGGCGGCCTGGACAAACTCGGGGACAAGCGCATCGCCCTCGTCGGCACCGGCGCGACCGGTATCCAGCTGGTGCCGCACCTCGGTCGTGATGCGGAGCAGCTCTTCGTGTTTCAGCGGACGCCGTCGTCGGTCGACCAGCGGTCCAACCCAGCCACCGATCCGGCCTGGGCCGCGTCCCTGCAGCCGGGCTGGCAGGAGGAGCGCAAGCGCAACTTCCACAACTGGTCGCCGTTCGTCGGTGTAGTGTTCGGTGAGCCGGATCTGGTGTGCGACTTCTGGACCGAGCTCGGCCGAAACCTGACCGCGAGGATTGCGGGCAGCGATGACCCCACCGCGGTGACGATCGAGCAGATCATGGCATTCCGGGAAGAAGAGGACTACAAGATCATGGAGCGGCTACGTCGCCGCGTCGCCCAGATCGTCGAGGATCCTGACACCGCCGAGGCGTTGAAGCCGTACTACCGCTTCATGTGCAAGCGGCCCACGTCCAGTGAGCAGTACCTGGCCACGTTCAACCGCCCCAACGTGACGCTCGTCGACGTGTCGGCGTCCAAGGGTGTGGAGCGGATGACGGAAAAGGGCATCGTCGCAAACGGTGTCGAGTACGAGGTCGACTGTGTGATCTTCGCCAGCGGATACGAGATCTCCACCGAGATCAGCCGCCGGTACGCGATCGACTCCATCACCGGCCGCGACGGGTTGTCGCTGTTCGAATACTGGCACGACAACTATCAGACGTTGCACGGCATGACCAGCCGAGGTTTCCCCAACCAGTTCTTCATGGGCTTCATCCAGGGAGGGGTGTCGGCGAACACCACAGCGATGTTCGAGCAGCAGGCCAAGCACATCGCCTACATCATCGCCGAGGCGCAGAACCGCGGTGCCACCACCGTCGAGCCCAGCGAGGAAGGCCAGAACAACTGGATCGCCACCGTCCGAGAGCTCTCCATCGACAACTCGGCGTTTGAATTGTCCTGCACACCGGGCTATTACAACAACGAGGGCCGCGGCGGTGCGGAAGGCAACGGGTCGTTCCTCGGCGACTTCTATTCGCCCGGCTTCTACGCGTTCGATGACCTGATCACGGCGTGGCGGGACAAGGGTGACCTCGACGGACTGGAGCTGTCGCGGTGAGGACCTCGCTCGAGGAGCCGTCCGCTTGAGCGACGATCTGAGATTCGACGGCCGGGTAGCTGTTGTCACCGGCGGCGGGCGTGGGCTGGGCCGATCTTATGCGCTGCTGTTGGCAGCCTACGGCGCCAAGGTCGTCGTCAACGATCCCGGCGGCGAACTCGACGGTGACGGCGCCGACCGGGGTCCGGCGCACAACGTGGTGCGCGAGATCGCCGACGCCGGCGGTGAAGCCGTCGCCAGCACCGACTCGGTCGCCACGCCCCAGGGTGGACAGGCCATCATCGAGACCGCGGTGCAGCGCTTCGGCGGGATCGACATCCTGATCCACAACGCGGGCATCGTGCGCCGGGCGTCGTTGGTGCACATGACCTACGACGACTTCGACGCGGTGCTCGACGTCCACCTGCGCGGTGCCTTCCACGTCGTGCGACCGGCGTTCCCGGTGATGTGCGGGGCCGGCTACGGCCGCATCGTGCTGACGTCCTCGATCGGTGGCCTGTACGGCAACCACGAGGTGGCCAATTACGCCGTCGCCAAGGCAGGCGTCATCGGTCTGTCCAACGTCGCGGCGATGGAGGGTGCGGCTCACAACGTGACCAGCAATGTGATCGTCCCGGCCGCCGTGACCCGGATGGCCGAGGGCATCGACACCTCCGCATACCCGCCGATGGGTCCGGACCTTGTCGCTCCCGTCGTGGGCTACCTCGCCCACGAATCCTGCTCTGTCACAGGCGAGATGTTCGTCGCTCTGGCCGGTCGGGTCGCGGCCGCCGCCGTCATCGAGGCACCGGGCGTCTACCGGCCCTCCTGGGAGATCGCGGATGTCGCCGAGCACATCGGCGCGATCCGGGACTTGTCAGAGCCTCTGAGATTCCCGGTGGTGCCCGACGGGCACGGCGATCACATCAGGTACAGCTTCTCGATGGCGAACAGGGGAGGGGCCCATGCCTGATTCGGGACCGTTGGCGGGCGTGCGCGTCGTCGACCTCACCGCGATGGTGATGGGGCCCTACTGCACTCAGATCATGGCCGATATGGGTGCCGAGGTCATCAAAGTCGAACCACCACAGGGAGATAACACCCGCTACATCTCGGTCGGACCCGTGTCCGGGATGAGCGGGGTGTTCGTCAACGTCAACCGAGGCAAGCGCAGCGTCGTGCTGGACCTGCACGAGGAGTCCGGCAAGGCTGCGATGCGTGGGCTCATCGAACGTGCCGACGTCTTCATCCACTCGATGCGCGCCAAGGCCGTCGCCAAGCTGGGGTTCGGTTATTCCGACGTCGCGGCGATCAACCCGGCGATCATCTACACGAACTGTTACGGCTACGGCAGGCGGGGGCCCGAGCGCGACCGGCCTGCTTACGACGACACCATCCAGGCTGAATGCGGATTGCCCTATGTGCAGCAACAACTGACCGGCCAGGCCGACTACGTCGGCACCATCATCGCCGACAAGGTCGCCGGATTGACGGCGCTGTACGCGACGACGATGGCGCTGTTCCACCGGGAACGCACGGGGGAAGGGCAGGAGGTCGAGGTCGCCATGTTCGAGACGATGGCGTCCTTCATGCTGGTCGAACATGCCAACGGCGCCATGTTCGACCCCCCACTCGGGCCGGCGGTCTACCCGCGCACAGTGGCCCCGAACCGCAGGCCCTACCGCACCAAGGACGGCCACATCGCGGTGCTCATCTACAACGACAAGCATTGGAACGCTTTCATCGCCGCGGTGCAGCCGCCGTGGGCCTCGGATCTGTACGCAACGCTGGAGATGCGTGCGCACCAGATCGACACCGTCTACGGCCTGGTGGCCGAGACGCTGGTACAGCGGACGACCGACGAATGGCTGGCGCTCTTCGGTGAACTCGAAATACCGGCGGCGCCGCTGAACTCCCCGGATGCGCTGTTCGACAATCCTCACCTGAACGCGGTGGGGCTCTTCGAGACCATCGACACCCCGCAGGGCAAGGTGCGGTTTCCCGGTGTGCCGACGTGGTTCTCGCGCACCCCGGGCCGGGTGCGCGGGCCGGCCCCGGAACTCGGCGCCGACACCGCGACCGTGCTCGACGAACTCGGGCTGGGCGCGGCTGCCGATGTGGTCGGGTCGGGGTAGGGGCGCCAGTGGATTTCGACATGGGCAAACGTGCCACCGATCTTCGTGGCGAACTGCGGGATCTGGTCTCAGAACAGGTCCCCGAGCATTTCCTCGGCGCCTTCACCGACGATCCGACGGATCTGCAGACCGCGCAGCGGTTCTGCCGCACCCTCGCCGAACGCAACCTCCTGTGCCTGGCGTGGCCCGAGGAGTTCGGCGGCGGCGGCGCATCGGTCTGGGAGCAGACGGTGGTGCGCGAGGAGATGTGGGCACACCACGAACCGCGCGGCGCGCAGTACATGGGCGTCAACTGGGTCGGGCCGATCATCATGCGGCACGGCACCGCCGAACAACAGCGCAGGCACCTGCCGCCGATCGCCGCGGGTGAGGTGATCTGGTGCCAGGGCTTCTCCGAACCCGAGGCCGGCTCCGATCTGGCGTCGCTGCGCACTCATGCCCGGCCGGACGGTGACGGTTGGTTGGTGAGTGGTCAAAAGATCTGGACGTCGTACGCGACCATGGCCCAGTGGTGTTTTCTGCTGGCCCGCACCTCGCGAGTGGGCGAAGGCGCAACCCAGAAGAAGCAACAGGGCTTGACCATATTCCTCGTGCCGATGGACGATCCGGCGATCACGGTGCGACCGATCGGCTGCATCATGGGGCCGCACCATCTCAACGAGGTGTTCTTCGACGATCTGCGGGTCACCGACGCCGACGTCCTGGGCACGGTTGATCAGGGTTGGTCGGTCGTGCAGGACGTGATGTCGTTCGAACGGGTCGGCATCGCCAGGTACGCGCGGTGTGAACGTCTGCTCGCGGCGGCACCCGGCGTGCTCGGGGAGAGGTGGGACGAGTTACCCGGGGAGTTGCGCGGACGCTGGATCCGGATGCTCACCCATTGCCGCCGTGCCCGATTGCTGGCCTACCGGGTGGTGGAGCGGCAGCACAGCGGCCGGATCGCACCGGGCGACGCGGCCGCCTACCGTATCGCAGTGACCACCCTGGACCAGGACAGTGCCGAGGTACTGATGGACATCGCCGCCGAGGTCGTGCACAGCGACGCCCGGGCGGAGTGGTTCCTCGGTGAGGTGGCCGACCACTGGCGTTACTCCCAGGCTTCCACGGTGTCCTCCGGAAGTATTGAGATGCAACGCATTCTGCTGTCGCGGTCGCTGCTGGGAGGTGGTCGACGATGATCCTGGACCTCAGCGACGACGCCCTGGAGTACGGACGTCAGGCCCGCCACGCGTTCGACGCCGCCGGTGGTGACCAGTTGGTGGCCGAAGCCGAAGTGGACCCCGCCCGCCGGGAGCAACTCGTCGGTCCGGTGCTCGCCGAACTCGGCGCGTGGGACCTCGACCCGCGCACCGACAGCGATGGTCTCGAGGCCGCTGCGGCCCTGTGCCGCAGCGCGGGTTACTGGGCATTGCCCTACCCGCTCGCCGAGCGCCTCGCTGCACCGGCGGGTCTGGGCGCAGACGGCCTGATCGTCGTCGCCGGCGCACGTCCGTCGGGAGCCGTGGCCGGACTCGAATCCGATTGGGTTGCAGTCACCCTCGGCGGTCGGCGCAGCCGGGCCCTGGCGAAAGGGCCGATTCAGCCGGGCTTCGTCACCGAACTGGAGCTGTCCGAGATCGACGACGCCGGAGACCGCGACGTGGCACTGGGGCTGGTACTGCCGTGCTGGACGCTGCTCGGCATGCTCGACCGCGCGTTGGAGCTGACGATCGCACATGTGAACCTGCGCAAACAGTTCGGTCAGGCGCTGTCGGCGTTCCAGGGTGTGCAGTTCCAGTTGACCGACGCGGAGGTGGAGCGCGCCGGGGTGGACATCCTCGCCAAGCACGCCCTGTGGAGTATCGCCACCGGCCAATCCGGAGCCACCGAAGACGCTCTGGCGCTGCGTATGTCGGCCCTGGAGGCCGCCGAGGTGGTGTTCCGCGTGTGCCATCAACTGCACGGCGCCGTCGGCTTCTGCGACGAGACCACGCTGTCGTGGCTGTCGCGTTACAGTCAGCCGTTGCGACGCCTGCCCTTCGGCGTGTCCGCGACGCTCGACCATCTGACGCGATCCGCCGGTCGGCGCGGACTCACCGGGCTGTACTCGTGAGCGAACTGGACGACTTCCGCGCCGACGTGCGCGCCTGGTGTGCCGAGCACGTCGCGGCGGATTGGCGCTCCCGGCAGACCGGCGTCGACGACGAGGAGTTCGTGCGGTTCCAGAAAGCGTGGTTCGCCGAACTGCACAGCGCCGGATTTGCGGTCCCGCACTGGCCGGTCGAATGGGGCGGCGGCATGCCGGTGGACAAGCAGGTGGTGCTCTACCAGGAACTGGCCGCCCACGACGCGCCGCGGTTGGTGCTCGCGTTCGTCGGGATTCATCACGCCGCGTCGACCCTGCTCATCGCCGGCACCGAGGAGCAGCGTCGGCGTCACCTGCCGGCGATCCTAAACGGTGAGATCTGGGTCCAGGGTTTCTCCGAACCCGAGGCCGGATCGGACCTCGCCTCTCTGCGCACCACCGCGCGCCGTGTCGGCGACGGGGGCGAAGAACATTACGTCGTCAGCGGCCAGAAGCTCTGGGCCAGTGGCGGTATGCACGCCGACTGGTGCCTGCTGCTGGCCCGAACCGACCCGGAAGCCCCCAAGCGGAAGGGGATCTCGTACTTCCTGCTCGGCATGGCGACCCCCGGGGTCGACGTGCGGCCCATCCGCAACGCGGTCGGCGATTCGCACTTCTGCGAGGTCTTCCTCGACGAGGTGCACATCCCGGCGGCCAACCTGATCGGTGCGGAGAACGCGGGCTGGCAGGTGGCGCAGGAAACGCTCGGAGCTGAACGCGGAATGACGATGCTGGAGCTGGCCGAACGACTCGGCAACGCGGGATTCCGATGGCTGCTGCAATCCGCTCCGGTCGACGACCCCGTCGTCGCCGACCGGCTCGCCCAGTTCGAGATCGAGCTCACCGGCCTCCGCGGGATGTGCCGCCGACTCGTCGAGCGAGGCGCGTCCGGGCCGGCCGACGCATCGATCGTCAAGCTGTACTACAGCGAGCTGCTGCAGCGACTCACCGACTTCGGTGCCGAGATCGGCGGGCCCGCCGCCCACACGGTTCTGAGCAAGCCCATGTCGAGCGGGTGGGAGTCGGGCTCCTGGGTGCTCGATTTCATCGGCTCCTGGGAGTGGACGATCCCCGGTGGTGCCAGCGAGATCCAACGCACCATCATCGCCGAACGCGGTCTGGGGCTGCCGCGAGAGCCGAGCGCGGTCTGATGCCGGCCACCGAATTCGCGGAGTTCCACGACGAACTGCGATCCATCGCAGGTGAGCTGCTCGCCAAGGAGCGCGAGGTGGGGTGGGCGGCGCTGCTCGAGGCCGGATGGGTCGGGTTGGAGGTGCCGGAACCGCTGGGCGGTGCCGGTGCCACCTTCGGCGAGACCGCGGTGATCCTCGAGCAGATCGGCCGCTCAGCCGGCACGAACAGCTTCCTCGGCGGTGCGGTTCTCAGCGTGGGACTGCTGAACACGCTGCAGCGCAGTGCAGCACGCGATCGGCTTCTTGCCGATGTCGCCAACGGGGACAGCAGGCTCGCCGTGGTCGCCGGTGACTTCGTGATCGCCGAGGGTCGTCTGTCGGGACACGCCGAGTTCGTCCCCGATGCGGCCGGCGCGGACCGTCTACTGGTGGTCGCCGATGCCGGGGTGGCGGTGGCGGCCACCGCGGAATTGGCGGTGGTCGCACAACCCGTCGTCGACGAGACACGACGACTGGCCGTAGTGGCCGCGGAGAAGGTGGCCGTCGACGAGGTGCTGACGTGTGACGTCGACCCCGCAACGGCATTGAGCGTGCTGCAGGACCGGGCGTCGGTCGCGATCGCGTGCGACAGCCTGGGTCTGGCCGAGCAGATGCTCATCGCGACAGTGGAATACGTCAAGGTCCGGCACCAGTTCGGCCGGCCCATCGGCTCGTTCCAGGCGGTCAAGCACGCCTGCGCTGACATGCGGGTGAGCATCGAGGTGGGTCGTCAACTCGTCGACGATGCCGTCGCGCTGCTCGCCGATGGGGCGGATGCGGGTATCGCGGCCGCGATGGCGAAAGCTCATGTCACCTCGGCCGCCGTCGACATCGTGGGCAAGGCCATGCAACTGCACGGCGGTATCGGCTACACGTGGGAGAGCGGCGTCCACACCTACCTCAAACGCGCCCTTCTGAACCGCTCGTTGTTCGGATCGCCTGCAGCACAACGACAACGAATCGCACGCCGATATTTGTGATAGTCCGAATGAAAAGGATATGACCATGGGTGTACCCGTGTACAAACGCATTCTCGATCTCTTCGAGGCCGAGGGTGTCAACACGTTGTTCGGAATCCCGGACCCCAACTTCGTGCACATGTTCTCCGAAGCAGAGGCTCGCGGATGGTCCGTGGTGGCACCCCATCACGAACTCAGTGCCGGATTCATGGCGGAGGCCGCGTCACGCATGACGGGCAAACCCGGCTTGTGCATCGGCACGCTCGGCCCCGGCGTCGCCAACATCGCCGGAGCGATGATGTGTGCACTGGTGGAGAACTCGCCGGTGATCTTCCTCGGTGGCCAGCGGGCCCGCATCACCGAGCGACGGGTACGGCGCGGCCGGATCCAGTTCGTGCAGCAGGAAGGTCTCTTCACGCCTTCGGTCAAGTACAGCTCGTCGATCGAGTATGCCGACCAGACCGACGAGATCATTCGGGAGGCGATCCGCCGTTCGATGTCGGGCACACCGGGACCGTCCTACGTCGAGTTCCCCTCGCACGTGATCCTCGAGGAGCTCGAGGTCCCGGATCCGTTGCCGCCCAGCCGGTACCGGCTCGTCGACCAGGGCGCCGGCGGCCGGGAGATCGCTGAGGCGGTCAAGTTGATCAGGGAGGCGAAGAGCCCGATTCTGCTGGTGGGCCACGGTGTTCACACCTCGCGCACCCAGGGTCCGGTCAGGGAGCTCGCGGAGCTGATGGCCTGCCCGGTGATCCAGACCTCCGGTGGCACGTCGTTCATCCCGGGACTGCAGGAGCGGACCTTCCCGTATCTGTTCTCCCCGGCCGCCAACCAGGCAGTCGAGGATTCCGATCTGTGTGTCGCGCTGGGCACCGAACTCGGCGAGCCGATGCACTACGGCCGGACCCAGCACTGGGCCGGAAACGACGCCAACCGCAAGTGGGTGTACGTCGAGCAGGATCCGACCGCCATCGGCGTGAACCGTGCCTTCGACGTGCCGTTGGTCGGCGATCTGCGAGGCGTGGTGCCGCAGCTCGTCGAGGCGCTGCGAGACACTCCGCGCGCCGCGTCGGCCAACCTCGATGCCCTGATCAAAGCGGATGCCGCCGAGCTGGCGCGGGTGGCCGAGGACGCCCCGAGTGGCCGAACCCCGGTGCATCCCGCGCGTTACGTGGTCGAGGCGACCAGGGCGTTCGGCGAACTCTCCGACGGCATCATGGTGCGCGACGGCGGCGCCACGGTGATCTTCCAGTGGACCTACTCGCAGTCCAAGCCGCGCGACGTGATCTGGAATCAGAACTTCGGACACCTTGGCACGGGCCTGCCGTACGCCGTGGGTGCCTCGGTCGCCGAGGGTGGCAAGCGTCCGGTGATGCTGCTGACCAGTGATTCGGCGTTCCTGTTCCACATCGCGGAGCTGGAGACCGCGGCGCGACGGAATCTGCCGCTGGTCTGTGTTGTCGGTGTCGACCATCAGTGGGGGCTGGAAGTGGGCGTCTACAAGCGCACCTTCGCGCAACCGTCCCCGCAGCCCGGCGTCCACTGGAGCAAGGATGTCCGGATGGACAAGATCGCCGAGGGCTTCGGCTGCCACGGCGAATACGTCGAGAAGGAAGAGGAGATCGGCCCGGCGATCGCCCGCGCGTACGCCAGCGGCAAAGTAGGTGTGGTGCATGTGTGCATCGACCCGACCGCGAACTCCGAGGAGATGCCCAAGTACGACCGATTCCGGACCTGGTATGCAGAAGGCACCCAGTAGCCGTGCGAATTTAGGGAAGGCTAGAACCATGCGCGAATACCTGAAGTTCTACATCGACGGCCAGTGGATCGATCCGGTCGAACCGAGAACACTCGATGTCGACAACCCCACCACCGAGCAGGTCTCGGGCCAGATCGCCATCGGGAGTGCGGCCGACGTCGACAAGGCGGTCGAAGCGGCACGCAAGGCGTTCGGCTCCTGGTCGCAGACGAGCCGGGAGGAACGCCTGGAGGTGCTCGGCAGGATCATGGCCGAGTATCAGAAGCGTGCCGCCGACCTGGCCGACGCCGTCAGCGAGGAGATGGGTGCGCCCGCATCGCTGGCCGCTGGCCCGCAGGTGAACATGGGTCTGGGGCACCTGGCCACCGCCATGGATGTGCTGAAGAACTTCCAGTTCGAGGAGCAACTCGGCAGCACCCTGGTGGTCAAGGAACCGATCGGTGTCTGCGGCCTGATCACGCCGTGGAACTGGCCGATCAACCAGATCGCCTGCAAGGTGTTCCCGGCATTGGCCACCGGCTGCACGATGGTGCTCAAGCCGTCGGAGGTGGCCCCGTACTCGGCTCAGATCTTCACCGAGATCATGGACGCCGCAGGCGTTCCCGCAGGGGTCTACAACCTCGTCTACGGTGACGGACCCGGCGTGGGCGCGGCGCTGTCCAGCCATCCCGACATCGACATGGTGTCGTTCACCGGCTCGACCCGCGCCGGCGTCGACGTCGCCAAGAACGCCGCGGCCACCGTCAAGCGCGTCACCCAGGAACTCGGCGGCAAGAGCCCCAACATCGTGCTCGACGACGGTGACTTCGCCAAGAGCGTGGCCGCGGGCACGTCGGTGATGATGATGAACAGCGGTCAGAGCTGCAACGCCCCGTCGCGCATGCTGGTGCCCAACGCCCGCATGGACGAGGCCATCGAGATCGCCCGCGAGACCGCGGGTGCGGTGAAGGTCGGCGACCCGGACGACAAGACCGCTATCGGGCCGGTGGCCTCGAAGGTGCAGTTCGACAAGATCCAGGGCCTGATCCAGAAGGGCATCGACGAAGGCGCCACCGTCGCGGTCGGCGGCGGGGGCCGTCCTGACGGACTCGACGCCGGGTACTACATCAGGCCGACGGTGTTCGCGAACGTCACCAACAACATGACGATCGCCCGCGAGGAGATCTTCGGCCCGGTGCTGTGCATCCTCGGGTACGACGACCTCGACGAGGCTCTCGAGATCGCCAACGACACCGAGTACGGCCTGGCCGGGTATGTCTCGGGGGCCGACCTGGACCAGGCGCGGTCGGTGGCGCGCCGGATCCGCGCGGGTTCGGTCGCGATCAACCATGGCTTCGACCTCAACGCCCCGTTCGGCGGCTACAAGCGCAGCGGGAACGGGCGCGAGTGGGGGAACTTCGGGTTCGACGAGTACCTGGAGACCAAGGCCGCACTGGGTTACGCGCCCAGCTAGCCTGCGAGCGCACGGTTTCTGGCGGATTCCGGCGAGATCACGTCAGAAACCGGACTTTCGCGGACCCAAGTGTCCCGGGTCCGTCAACCCGACTTCTTCGTCAGTGCCTGCGGCTTGTGCACCGCGTCGTTGCCGCTCTTGTCGCTGCGCACCCGGTACTGCGGCTCGTCCTCGGAAGCCCGGACCTTGCGACCGGCCGCCGTGGTGTCTGAGGTGATCTTCTCCTCGACGGTGCCCTCGGCCGTATTGCCATGGCTCTGCCACGTGACCTTGTCGCCCTTGCGGAAATTATGCTGTTTCATGGAGGGACGGATACCCCGCTGTAACGCCGGATATCCGTGAGTAAACGCTGACACAGCGGGTAGAAGACCCAGCGGAGACGCTTCGCAGGGGTAAGGGTGGCGATGACGATGGACAGGAAGTTCCCGAACGTAGTGGTGACCGGGGTCGCCATGACAACAGCCCTGGGGACCGACGCGGAGAGCACCTGGCAGGGGCTGCTCGACGGTCGAAGTGGTATCCGCCTGCTGGGCGACTCGTTCGTCGATCAGTTCGACCTGCCGGTCCGCATCGGCGGTCATCTGCTGGAGTCGTTCGACGACGAACTGACCCCCGACGAACACGCTGCCCTGTCGTACGTGCAGCGCATGGCCGTGGTGCTCGGCCGGCGGGTGTGGGCGGACGCCGGGGCGCCGGAAGTCGACCCGCGCCGACTGGCGGTGTCCATCGGCACCGGCATGGGCGGGATCGAAGAACTCCTTTTTGCCTACGAACACCTCCGCGAGCATCGCCTCGACGAGGTGTCACCGACCGCGGTGCAGCAGTACGCGCCCAGTGGCCCGTCGGCTGCCGTGGCGGTGGAACGTCATGCGGGAGCCGGTGTGCTCACGCCGGTTTCAGCGTGCGCTTCCGGGTCGGAGGGCATCGCTCAGGCCTGGCGGCACATCGTGCTCGGCGAGGCCGACATCGCCATCTGCGGCGGCGTCGAAGCCAGGATCGAGGCGGTGCCGATCGCAGGGTTCGCCAAGATGCGCATCGTGCTGTCGAAGAACAACGATGATCCCGAAGGCGCATGCAAGCCGTTCGACCGCGACCGCGACGGGTTCGTGTTCGGTGAGGGCGGCGCGCTGATGGTGATCGAGACCGAGGAGCACGCCAGGGCGCGCGGGGCGCGGATCCTGGGCAGGTTGATGGGGGCCAGCATCACCTCCGACGGGTTCCACATGGTGGCCCCGGATCCCAACGGGTCACGCGCCGGCTACGCGATGACCCGGGCGATTCAGACCGCCGGCCTGTCGCCGACCGACATCGATCACGTCAATGCCCACGCGACCGGAACCACAGTGGGCGACGTGGCCGAATCGATCGCCATCAACCACGCCCTGGGCAGCCACCAACCGGCGGTCTACGCGCCGAAGGGCGCCCTGGGGCACTCGGTCGGAGCCGTCGGCGCGGTGGAAGCGATTCTGACGCTGCTGGCCCTGCGGGACGGCATCGTGCCCGCCACCCGCAATCTGAAGAATCTTGATCCGGAGATCCACCTCGACGTGGTCGCCGGCAGCTCACGGCCGGGCAACTACCAGTACGCGGTCACGAACTCGTTCGGCTTCGGCGGCCACAATGTCGCCGTGGTGCTCGGACGGGCCTGAGGCCTGTCCGAGTTTCAGGCTTTGACGAGAGTGAACTGCCCGAGTTCGCTGATGCCCCGATTGAAGAAGTCGCTGCAGCCGGTCAGGTACTTCATGTACCGCTGGTAGACCTCCTCGGACGTGGCGGCAACCGCCTCGTCGTGATGGGCCTCCAGCGCCTCGGCCCAGGTGTCGAGCGTGCGGACGTAGTGCTCGTCGAGCAGCTGCTTCTGCTCCAGCGAGAATCCCGCCTCGGCGGACAACCCGACGATGTCGTCGTCGCACGGCACCGACCCGCCGGGGAAGATCTCCTTGGCGATGAACCGCATGAACCGCAGATCGGTCATCGTGATCGGAATGCCCATCTCCGGCCAGCGCTTCAGCGGATGGCCGAGGATCGCCTGGATCACCATGCGCCCGCCGCTGGGCAGCATGCTGTGACAGGCCTTGAAGAACGGCGCGTAGCGCTCCTGCGGAAACGCCTCGATCGCCTCGAGGCTGATGATGCGGTCGACGCGCTCATCGAACTGCTCCCAGCCACGCAGCAGCACGCGGCGTGAACGCTCGGTGTCGATGCCGTCGAGGAGTTCCTGAGCGAACTTGCTCTGGTTCTTGCTCAGGGTGAGGCCGACGACGTTGACGTCGTACTTCTCGACCGCACGCTGCATCACCGAACCCCAGCCGCAACCGATGTCGAGCAGCGTCATGCCCGGCTTCAACTCCAACTTGCCGAGCGCCAGATCGATCTTCGCCACCTGCGCTTCGGCGAGGGTCATGTCGTCGCGCTCGTAGTACGCGCAGCTGTACGTCCGGGACGGATCCTGGAACAGACCGAAGAATTCGTCCGAAAGATCGTAGTGCGCCTGGACCTCTTCGAAGTGGGGCTCCATGGCGCTGCGCTTCTCCGGCGGCTGCACCTTGCTCTCGACCATCGGCAGACCGACCTCCATCCGAACCAAGCGGACACTAGTTTCGTGCACTGTTCTCAGGCTACGTGTGTGCCCACAAATTACTACACCGCCGTCAGTTACTACTTTTCGCAGGTGAATTGGACGACGTCGGTGTAGCCCTCGCGGAACAGATCTGCACAGCCGTCGAGGTACTTGAGGAACCGCTCGTAGATCTCCTCGGAGGTGATCTCGATGGCCTCGTCCTTCTTGGACTCCAGGTTCCGCGCCCAGGTGTCCAGCGTCTTGACGTAGTGCGGCTGGAGGTGCTGCTCGCGGGTGACCCGGTAGCCGGCCTTCTCGGCGTGTGACTTCACCATCGACGCCAGCGGCAGACGGCCGCCGGGGTAGATGTAATCCATGATGAACTTGATGAACCGCACCCGGGACATCGTCAGCGGCAGGCCTTTGGCCTTGATCTCCTCATCCTCGGGGATGGTGATCGTGTGCAGCATCTGCACGCCGTCGTCGGGCATCCAGTCGTAGGTCTTCTTGAAGTAGTCGTCGTACTTGTTGAAGCCGAAGTGCTCGAACGCGCCGATCGAGACGATCCGGTCGACCCGGCCGTCAAAATCCTCCCAGGGCTGCAGGCGTACCTCCATCGTGCGGTCACCCTTGTAGTTGGCGAGCCAGCGTTCCTCGATGTGCTGCTTCTGGTTCTCCGAGAGGGTCAGGCCGATGACGTTGACGTCGTACTTCTCGACGGCGCGGTTGATCGTGGCGCCCCAGCCGCAGCCGATGTCGAGAAGCGTCATGCCCGGCTCGAGGCCCAGCTTGCTCAGCGAGAGATCGATCTTGGCCATCTGCGCCTGCTCGAGCGTGTAGTCGTCCTTCTCGAAATACGCGCAGCTGTAGACCTGGTTCGGGTCCTGCCACAGCTTGAAGAAGTCGTTGGAGATGTCGTAGTGGAACTGGACTTCCTGCTTGTCCGATCCGCGTGTCTGCGACGCGGACTTCGACAACCACGCCGACTCGGCCTTCGTGGTGGTCGGCTCTCCGCTTGGAGTGTTCGACATCGACCCATCCTGTCTGCATAAACCATTACGACGTGCCTGACGGCACGATTGTCTTCTACTACCCATCGGGCCGTTCGGGAAAACGACTCGTTTCGGCGTGTCCGACGACACTAACGGCACGGGGTCGGCGCGATTGCATCAGGTCCAGACCGTGCCGGCGGGCTCCGCCCTGTCGATTCTGAGCATGTAGGCCAAGATTGAGGAATGCCCCGCAGCCCCAAGATCTACGTCAAGGCATGCATCAACGGTGCGCGCACCCCCGACCAGCACCCCGGTCTGCCTGTCACCCCTGAGCAACTCGCCACCGAGGCGGTGGCCGCACACGGGGCGGGCGCACAAGCCGTGCACATGCATCCCAAGACCGCCGACGGTGTCGACTCGCTGCTGCCCGGCGAGGTGGACGCCGCAGTGGCGGCTGTCCGGCACGCCGCCCCCGGGCTTCCGTTGGGCGTGACGACGGGTTTCTGGGCGTTGCCGGATGCGCAGCAGCGGCTGAAGGCCGTCGAGGCCTGGAGCGTGCTGCCCGACTTCGCGTCGCTGAACTGGCACGAGCCGGGTTCCCCCGAGCTGGCGAAGCTGCTGCTCAGTCGCGGGCTCGGCGTGGAGGTGGGCATCTTCCACGCCGAGGCGGCGCAGTCCTGGGCCGCCTCTGACATCGCACCGCACTGCCTGCGGGTGATGATCGAACTCGGTGCCGACGGCGACATCGCGACCGCCGACGAACTGCTCGCCATGGTGGCGGCGGCGGGCTCGCCGGCGCCGACCCTGCTGCACGGCCTCGACGAGAGTTGTTGGCCGCTACTGGAACACGCCGGTGTTCGCGGGGTCCAGACCCGGATCGGGATGGAGGACACGCTGTCCCTGCCCGACGGCTCCACCGCACCCGGTAATGCCGCGCTGGTCTCGGCTGCGGTGGATCTGCTCAGTCGGTAGGGGCCCCGAGGGCGAAGTCGGCGAAGTCGAATCCCGGCACCACCACGCAGCTGACCAGGCAGTGCTGATCGTCCCGGGGGCGGGCGCGCTGCCAGTGCCCGGGAGGGACCACGAACTGCGGGCTCTCGCCGGCCATGATGTCGGCGCCCAGCAGATGCGAGTGCGCCGAGTCTTGTTCCTCGCCGACCTCCAGGATCAGCGGGCCACCCGAGTGGTAGAGCCACAACTCGGCGCTGCGCACCGTGTGCCACGCGGACTGCTGGCCCGCGGTGAGCAGGAACAGGATCGCGGTGCCTGCGTCGCGGGGACCGGCGTAATCCGGCGGCAACGCCGACTGCGGGACGGTGAGGTCGCTGCGCCAGGTCTCACGGAACCAGCCGCCTTCGGGATGCGGGGAGAGGTCCAGCCGACGCGCCCATTCCGGAAGATCGCTCATCGGCCCACCCTAGTAGGGTGCGGGCATGGCCCGCGTGCGTCCCGGATGGTTGGTGGCGTTGTGCGCGCTGATCGTTGCGGTGAGCGCGTGGTTTCCGTGGCTGACGTCCAGCGCCGACGGTGGCGGGAGGGCCAACGCGATCGGCGGGATCGGCGGAGCCATGCCGGTCCCGCCGCCGGGATTCGGGATAGGCCAGTTCATCGTGTTGCTCGCATCGTCGTTGGTCATCGCCGGGGCGATGTCGGCGCGCGGCATCTCTGCTCGGATGGCTTCGACGGTGGCGCTGGCGATTTCGGTGATCCTGGTGGTGCTCGCGGGTTGGTTCTACCGCCTCTACGTCTACCCGCCCGTATCTGCCGGCTACGGGCTCTACATCGGGGCCGCGGTCGCAGCGGCCGCCGCCCTGCTGTCCGTGTGGACCATGCTGACAGCGTGGAGGGCGTCGCCGTGAGTGGATTCGTCGAACCGGTGAAGTTGACCGGGGACCGGTGGGTGTCGCTGGAACCCCTTACCCGCGAACATCTTCCCGAGATCGAGGCAGCCGCCGCCGACGGTGAACTGGGTGCGCTCTGGTTCACCGCTGCCCCGAAAGCGGGTGCGGCGGCCGACTGGGTGCAGGCCAGACTCGGGGTGCAGCATCCGGACACCGGTCTGACGTTCGTGGTGCGCGGACGCGACGGGGTCCTTGTCGGATCGTCGAGCTACCTCAACGTCGACGGCCCCAATCGCCGCCTCGAGATCGGCAACACCTGGTATGGCGCCGCGGCCCGGCGCACCGGGGTCAACTCGGAGACCAAGCTGTTGATGCTCGGCCATGCCTTCGACGAGTTGGGTTGTGTGGCAGTGGAGTTCCGCACCCATTTCTTCAACTCGACCAGCCGGGCCGGCATCGAGAGGCTGGGGGCAAAACTCGACGGTGTGCTTCGCAGCCAGCAGATCCTGCCCGACGGTTCGCGACGTGACACCGTGGTGTACTCGATCCTGGACATCGAGTGGCCCGCGGTCCGGAACAACCTGCGATACCGCCTGTCCCGGCACTCCTGAGTCGCCGAGGCCGCGGACAGATCGCAAGGTGCCGCTGAGATTCGATCTGTCCGCAGCCTCGATCGGTCGCTAGCCGGAATCGACGGTGGTCGGCTGGATCGACCTCTGCCCTCCCGCGTGGGCGACGTCGATCTTGCGCGCCTTGGCGCGTTCGGCGACCGGGATGGTCACGGTCAGCACGCCGTTCTCGTAGGTTGCCGAGATCGCCGACGTGTCAACACCTTCGCCGAGCGAAAGCTGCCTGCGGTAGGTGCCGAAGAACCGTTCGTTGGCGAGCCACTGCACGGATTCCTCGGAGCGGGCGGTGCGGTGGGCCGACACGGTGAGCGTGCCGTTGTCGACGTCGACGTCCACCGATCCGGGATCGATTCCGGGAAGGTCGGCGGTGAGCACGTAGTGGTCGTCGATCTTGCAGAGGTCCATCGGCATGAACCGCGGAGTGCGAGTTGATCCGGTCTGGCTGGTCAGCAAGCTCCGGGTCACGGCATCGAGGTCACTGAAGGGATCAAAACGGAGCACAGCAATCCACCTCCTATTTCACTCAGAGCCCGCCGCCTTGGCGGGCGACCCATAATCACTGTGCACCGGCGAGATTAGCACTCTCGGCCGGAGAGTGCCAGAATTTTTCGGGATTTTTTTCCGGCCCTCGGCGACGATCCTCGCCGACGAGAAGCGAGGTGGGGGAGCCCATCCCGGACCCCGTTCCCGTCCCGGTGGTCAGACCGGAACGACGTGGGTGCCGCGCAGTGCCGTCGTGCACTGGTCGCAGACCAGCACGGGGATGAATCTGCGTCCGCATGCGGAGTGCGTCAGGATCACCGCGGCGCCGTCGGGGTCCGGATACCATCGCTGTGCCCAGTGCAGTGCGGTCACCAGTACCGGGAAGAACGCTCGCCCCTTCTCCGTGAGCCGGTACCTGCCGTCGGCGCTGACGAGAATGCCTTCGGCCGTGAAGACCGCCAGGCGCCCGGCGACCGTGGCGGGTGGCGCGCCGAGTTGTGACTGGAAATCCGTGAACCTGGTGATGCCCACGAATGCGGCGACCAGCAGCGCGAATGCCCAGCGGTCCCCGATCACGCTCATGGTCTGCGGGAACAACAGGCCTGCGCCGCCACGACGGGTGCCCGACCGCCGGCGGGTGGTGGTGGCTGGAATGGACCGTTGCCAGGATCCGCTCGGTCCCCATTGCGCCACAACATCTTTCTCGTCGGCCGCGGCACTGCACGCTCTGCAGACGATCTGCGGCGCGAAGTCGCCACCACACACCCGGTGGCGCATCCCGGGCAACTGCTCGGTGTGGTCGGGAACCCAGCGCCGCTCCCATTGCCAGATCGAGGTCAGCATCGGCCACAGCGACCGACTCCTCGCCGTCACCAGATACTCCGATCGTGGCGGATTGTCCTGGTATTCGCGCCGCGCGAGAAGGTCACCTGCCGCCAGCGATTGCAGACGGCCTGTCAGCACGGAGTTGGAAACGGGTAGGGCGGCGGCGAATTCGCGGAAACGTGTTGCGCCCAGCTGTGCTCGCTGGATGATCAGCAGCGTCCATTCGTCGCCGAGAAGCCCGAGCATATGGGCGACGGCATTGGGGGGCGGGGGCAACTAGAGGCCGATCGCGGCGGCCGCACTGTCGGTGTTGCGCCAGTGCCGGAGCTCGGACCCTGGCGCCCAGGTCGAGTGAGTTCCACTCGAGATCCTTTCGGGCAGAGCGATTCTGCATACCGGTCCGTCGTCGACCCGCGCCGCGTCGAACACCAGGCAGTACGAGGCGTCGGCGCCCAGGTCCGTCGTGAGGGTGACCAGGTATCCGTCGTCTTCGGCGGAGGAACCGACCCGCGCCGCCATCGCGGTCTCGCTCCCGAAGACCCCGTCGCCGAAGGTGTACCGCTGTTCGGTGCCGGTCTGCAGGTCGTGACGGACCAGGCCGTCGAACAAGAACCAGCCCGGCTTGGCAGTCGCCGCGTAGGTGTAGCGGTAGTCACGTCCGGCATACCCGGAGTTGATCATGCCGAATTCGGTGATGCTGTCGGACAATTGCTCTTCCCGGACAGCCCCGGTCACCAGGTTGAAGCGCCATCGGTGCAACCGGGTCTGCATCCGGTCCATCGCCAGGAACCGGAATCTGCGCCGCCACTTGTCGCCGACGCCGTCGTCGGCGGGTTCGGGATCACCCTGGAAGAACCCGTCGAGCACGATCTCGTCGCCGTCCTCGTAGGCATTGGGGAAGTGCAGCACGTAGGTGGGGTCTGCCTCGAACCACCTGATCTGCGAGGTGTCGCCGCGTCGCGGGATGACCGCGAACCGCGACGGCATGTCACGGTGGAAGCCCGGCAGGTGCACGTTGAGATCGAGCAGGGCCGGGTCCCAGAACATCGGGAAATCGTTGAGGATCACGTAGTTCTCGGTGAACGCCATGTCGTGGGGCAGTCGCGGACCCGGTAGCGGGACGTCGACATGGTGCACGAGCCGACCTTCGCCACTGACGACACCGTAGCGCATGTGTGGGGCGTCCTTGCTGTAGCTGAAAAACAGCAACTCGCCGGTGCGGTCGTCGACCTTCGGGTGGGCGGACACCCCCCAGTCCGACGGGAAGGCCCCCGCCCAGTCCTCCTTGCCGAGAGCGGCACCGGTGACGGGGTCGGTGCGGTAGAGGTCACCGCACTGGTAGTGGCTGGTGAGTGCGGTGCCGCGGTGCACGAGTACGTCGGTCGACGACGCGTCTTTCATCAGAGTCCTTGCGCCCCAGCCGTAGTCGCGCTTTGTGAGCTCAATCGGCTCGGCGATTCCCGGCCACAGCGGCCCGCCTTCGGCGTTCTCCTCGGCGAACGCATCGGTTCGGACGAACCGATTGCGGTAGAAGGCTTTTCCGTCTCGGAAGCCGACGATGTGCAGCATTCCGTCGCCGTCGAACGGGTGGTAGTACTTCAGCGCCGGGTGCAGCGGGTTCTCGGTGTTGCGCAGGTAGACGCCGTCCAGGTCCTGCGGGATCTCGCCGTCGACGACGGTCAGGTCATCGGCGTCCCACTCGGTGGTCTGCGGACGCCACGGGCCACTGCGGTAGGGATGGTCGTCCTGCTCGGGCAGGGTGGACAGAAACTTGCCGATGACCTCTGGGTGGGTGTGAAGGCTCACTGCGGTCTCCCGACGACGAAGCTGACGGTGGTGGCGGTGCTTCCGCCGAAGTTGAGCGTGCCGAACGTCTTCGCGCCCTCGACCTGACAGTCGCCTGCGGTGTCACTGACCTGTCGGGCGGCATCGAGCAACATCCGCACCCCGGAGGCGCCGACGGGATGGCCGCCGCCGATCAGGCCCCCGCTGGGGTTGATCGGCAGCCGACCGCCCATCTCGATCTCGCCGTTCTCGACGGCCTTCCAGGATTCGCCGGGGCCGGTGAGCCCGATGTGGTCGATCGCGAGGTATTCGCTCGGGGTGAAGCAGTCGTGCACCTCGAACCCGTCGACATCGTCGAGGGTGACGTGCGCGCGGCCGAAGGCGTCGAGCACGGCGGTGCGGACGTGGGGGAGCACGTACGGATCGTCGCGGGAGCGGTCGAGCTTCTGTCGTAGGCCCAGGCCGACGGTGCGATGCCCCCACCCGTCGATCCTGCCGAGGGGCCGGGCCTGCGGGTGATCACGCAGCCAGTCGTCGCTGACCAGTACGACGCCTGCGCCGCCGTCGGTGATCTGACTGCAGTCGAAGCGGCGCAACCGGCCTTCGACGACAGGGTTCTGGACGTCGTCGTCGGTCAGCGGCACGGGAACCGCCCAGTCGCGGGTCTGCGCGTTCGGGTTGCGCCGGGCATTGGCGAAGTTGAGCGTCGCGATGGCCCGCAGATGGGTGTCGTCGAGGCCGTAGCGCAGGTCGTACTCGGCGGCGACGCTGTCGAACATGTGTGGCCACATATACGTCGCGTCTTGGCCTTCCCGGCCGGTCCACGCCGCGGCGCCGAGGATCGTCGTCGCCATATCCCCGGAGACGGTCTTCTCCAGCTCGATCCCGACGACGAGGGCGGTGCGGTACGCGCCGGAGCGGAGGTCGGCGATCGCCGCCAGGGCCGCGGCGCTGCCCGACGCGCAGGCGGCTTCATGCCGGAGGGCAGGTGTACCCCAGAGCCCGGCGTTGACGGAGGCCGGCATCGCGCCGAGATGGCCCTGTTGGGCGAACAGTTCACCGAACGCATTGGCGACGTGGACGACGCCGACATCGGCGGGGTCGACCCCGGATGAGTCGAGCGTGGAGTCGACGATTTCGGCGGTCAGGTCCGGGAAGCCGAGTCCCTCGCGGTCGAGGTTACGGGCGAAATCGCTTTGGTATCCGCCGAGGATCCACACCTGCGGTGTCGCCATCCCCGGATCGTACTACAGCTAACGGAGTGACTTCGGGGATTGGAAGCGGTCCCGCCGGCTGCGATTCTGAACCGACGAGACCTGACAGAGACGGAGGTCGACCGCCGTCTGTGTCTCAGCGGGGCATTGCCCGCATAGGCGTGACGCAAACCCCGTGAGGTGTACGTCGCGCCCCACATAGGGAACTCTGGAGGCATGATCGAATCGTCGAACCACGAGCTGGCCCATCGAATGGCCGAGCTGGCCCGGTCCGTGGCCGCTCCGCGGAGTGCCGAAGATGTGCTGTCCGACGTCACCGCGGAGGCCAAGAAGCTGATCGAGGGTGTCGACACGGCGGGCGTGCTGCTCATCGGCAAGGCGGGCAGGTTCGAGTCGGTCGCTGGAACGTCGGATCTGCCGCATCGACTTGATGAGCTGCAGATGAAGTACCGCGAGGGTCCGTGTGTACAGGCCGCGCTCGACGATCTGATCGTGCGAACCGAGGACTTCCGCAGCGAGCAGCGCTGGCCGCTGTACTCGGCGGCGGCTGCCGAGCTCGGGGTGCTGAGCGGACTGTCGTTCAAGCTGTACACCAGCTCACAGACGGCGGGGGCGCTGAACCTGTTCTCGTTCCAGGCGCACGCGTTCGATGCCGAAGCGGAGACCATCGGTGCAGTGCTCGCCGCGCATGCTGCCGCCGCGATCCTGGCGAGCCGGCAGAGCGAGCAGTTGGAATCGGCGCTGTCGACCAGGGACCGGATCGGACAGGCCAAAGGCATCATCATGGAGCGCTACGACGTCGACGACGTCGCGGCATTCGACATGTTGCGCAAGCTCTCGCAGGACAGCAACACCCGCCTGACGGAAGTCGCCTCGAGGGTGATCGAGACGCGGGGGAAGTGACCCGGCTTTCGCCGCGCTGAGGTTCTGGCGAATCCACCCAGCGCGCGACCATCGGTCCGAAATCTCCGATGTCCCGCGTCGGAGCCTGCAGTTGGCTACCGTGTTCCTGTGGGAGGACCCTGAGGGGTGAGGTGGCCCTCAGCACTGGAAACCGTCGGATCTGAGGCCGTGGAGGCGCGATCCGATTTCGGTCGGCGGGCAGAATCAGGGGCGCGCTCTGAGTGGGCCGTTCACTTGCGATCGGTACGGGGTTCGGCGATCTCAGCGAATTTCCCGTCGGCTCGGCTTCACGTCTGCTGTCGGGGCGACGCGTGATTCGGCAGAGTGTGGAACCCGTGCGGTTCTGGAGATTGCAGGTGGCGCTGCTTGCGGTGATCGCCGGCTTTGTGGTGACCAAGGTGCCGGGGTTGCGAGCGGAACCGGGCTTCTCGTGGTGGATGGACGGAATCTGGCAGAACCTGGCCTACCTCGCGGCCGCGGTGCTCTGTGTGGTGCGGACCCCGGCGCGGTCGCCGGACCGCGTGGCGTGGCGAATCGTCGCCCTCGGGCTGGTGCTCTTCTGCCTGGCGAACACGTATCTCGACTGGTTCGTCCGCCCCCGTGCGATCCAGAGCGTTCCGTCGCTCGGTGATGGTCTGTGGCTGGCGGCCTATCTGTGCGCCTACGTCGTTCTGGTGCTGTTCATGCGGCGCCGGGTAGCGCGGCTGCCGGTGGGGCTCTGGCTGGACGGTGTGGTGGTCGGACTCGGGACCGCGACGGTCGGCGCAGCGGTCGTCGTCCCGCAACTCATGGCGCATCTGGATCGGGGCGCCGCGGGCACGGCGGTCACCGTCGCCTACGCGATAGCCAACCTGCTGCTCCTGGCGTTGGTGGTGTTCGCCATGTCCCTGTTCCAGTGGCGACCGCCGGTGACGCTGTGGTGGCTGGGGGGCGGACTGGCGCTGTACGGGGTCGTGGATTCCCTCTACGTCATCCGGGCGGCGCGGGGCACCCACGAGCCGGGTGGCTGGCTCGATGCGGCATGGGTCGTCGCCGCGACACTCGTGGCGCTGGCGCCGGGATGGATTCGGAGCCGCGCCGACACCCGCCCGCCACCGGTATGGGCTCCGCTTGCGGCGCCATTGCTTGCCGCCGCTGCGGCCGTCGGCGTCCAGGCCGCCGGTTCCTTCGTCGCGATGGCCCCGGTGGCCGAGTGGTTGGCGGTGGCCACCATGTTCGCCGCACTTGCCCGCCTCGCGGTGGCCTTCTTCGAAGCGCGGCGTGCCGGAGAGCATGCGCACCTGGCACGCACCGACGATCTGACCGGGGTACTGAATCGCCGCGGCTTCTACGATCGGGCCTCGGAGACCATCACCCGGAAAGATCCGAGCCACGGCTGTGAACCGTCCTGTGCCCTGCTGCTGTTGGACCTCAACCATTTCAAGGACGTCAACGACTCCCTGGGCCATGCCGCCGGGGACGAATTGCTGCGCGTGGTCTCAGCCAGGCTGACCGCGTCGCTGAACGATGACGACGTCGTCGGCCGACTCGGCGGAGACGAGTTCGCCTTGCTGATCTCCCACGTCGACACCGGTGAAGCGGCACGTACGGCGGCAGCGCTGATCGACATCCTCGAGGAGGGCGTCGAGCTCGACGGAGTGGAGGTCCACGCCGACGCCAGCATCGGCATCGCCGTCAGCCCGGATCACGGAAGCGATGTCGGAACGCTGTTGCGCTGTGCCGACATCGCCATGTACCAGGCCAAGCAGGCCCACGTCAGCCAGATGATCTACACGGTCGAACGCCACGACCACGGCACCACTCGTGCGGGTATGGAACTGCGGGCGCAACTGCGCCGCGCGATCGACCACGGTGAACTGGCCGTGCACTACCAACCCCAAATGGTGCTTCGCACAGGGGAAGTCATCGGGGCAGAGGCGCTGGTCCGCTGGCCACACCCGAGCCGGGGACTTCTCTACCCCGACCAGTTCCTCCCACTGGCCAGAAACAGCAGTCTGATGCGCTCGATGACGGAGTTCGTCCTCGAACGCGCCCTGCGCGATGCCAGCCTCTGGCACGCAGAAGGCCACCACGTGAGGGTCGCCGTCAACCTGTCGCCACCGACGTTCGCCGACCGGGATCTGCCGACTCGGATCGCCCAAGCGCTCAAGCGCCACGGGTTGCAACCGGGGGATCTGGCGGTCGAGATCACTGAAGACTTCATGCTGGCCCACCTCGAGCGGGCCCGGACCGTGCTCGGCGAGATACGTCGCCACGGGGTCACGATCGCGATCGACGACTTCGGCAGCGGCTACTCCTCGCTGTCCTACCTGCGTGACCTGCCGATCGACGAAGTCAAACTCGACCGCTCCTTCGTCGCACCCATCACCACAGACCCCGACGCTGCGGCGATCGTGCAGTCGGTCATCTATCTGGCGCACAGCCTGCGCCTGACCACCGTCGCCGAAGGTGTCGAAACCGCTGCCGCCGCGGCGGCACTGACGGCGTTCGGGTGCGACGCGGTGCAGGGGCACTATTACAGTGCAGCGCTCAGTACGTCCCAATTCCTGTGGCTGCTCGAAGGTTTCGCGCCCCACCAGGGCGACGTCAAGCAGGTGGTGCCCCCGGCATGATTCGAACATGCGACACCGGCTTTAGGAGAGCCGTGCTCTATCCCCTGAGCTACGGGGGCGGACCCGATGGGAGCTTACCGGTTCACTGAGTGCGCCTGCACCCGGGAAGTCGGCAGTTATGGCAAAAATGACAAAACATCCATGTCCGGCCGGTAGCGTGCCAGCCGTGGAGCTGAAATTGCAGCGCATCGGTGCGTGGTGCGGGACAGCGATGATCGTCCTGTTCAGTGTGTTCTTCTCCGTCATCGGCAAGCTCTGGCCGCCGCTGGGTCCCAACGACACTGCCGCCGAGGTCACTGAATTCCTCGTCGACGAGAACCTCTGGGTGCGCCTCGGTATCGCCGGCTCGATGCTGGTGGCCGCGCTGGCGCTGCCCTTTCACGCAGCGATCGTGCTGCGGATCCGCCGGGTCGAGGGACAGTTCGGCATGCTGTCGATGACGCAGTTGCTCGCCGCTGCCGTCTTCACGCCGGCCTTCATCTTCTCCCTGATTGCGTTGGCTACTGCGGCATTCCGACCCTCAGAACGCGGAATCGAGATCACCCAGGCATTCAACGACATGTTCTGGCTGTGGTTCATCGGCATCGTCGGCACTCTGGTCATTCAGAACACCACGCTGGCCATCGCCTCCTTCGTCGACACCACCGAACCCTCGACCTTCCCCCGCTGGTACGGCTATCTGAACATCTGGGTGATGATGCTGTCGCTGCCCGGCTGCGTGGTCGTGATGATGAACGACGGCCCGTTGGCGTGGAACGGTGTGTTCGCCTTCTACATCCCCGGTCTGGCACTGGTGACGTGGATGATCACGACCAGCGTCGTGATCTCGCGATCGATCACGGCGCAGGAGGCCGCCGAGCGGCAAGCGGTCACCGCGGAGTGAGCACGGGCCTGACGGCGCCGCCCGGCACCCGTCGCACCCCCGGAGAGAGCGGCACCTGGGTTTTCCTGTTCGGCGACATGCTCGTCTTCGGCGCCTTCTTCGTCACCTTCCTCGTCGAGCGGGCCAAAGCCCCGGACGTCTTCGACGTCGCCCGCACCACGCTGCACCTCGGTGTCGGCGTGGCCAATACCCTTGTCCTGCTGACCAGTTCGCTGTTCGTGGTGCTGACGCTGGGCGCGATGCGCACCGGCGCGAGATCGATCGCCACCCGGGCGGTGGCCGCGGCAATCGGCTGCGGCCTGGTGTTCATCGCGCTCAAGGTGTTCGAGTACGTCTCCTTGGCGTCGGCGGGACACGGCCCGGGCACCAATGACTTCTACCTCTACTACTTCATCCTCACCGGCCTGCATCTGTTCCATGTCACCGTGGGGCTGGCGGTGCTGGCGTTCGTGCTCACCCAGACCCGGCGGGACGAGCTCAGCCACACCCGCACGGCCCTGGTCGAGGGCGCGGCCTGCTTCTGGCATCTGGTCGACCTGCTGTGGATCTTCCTGTTCGCACTCCTGTACCTGGTCAGCTGAATGACCGTCGTCCGACTCCTGCGCAACCGTGCCGGCGCCAGCTGGCTGGTTCTCATCGCCGCCACCCTGGTGTCCTGGATGGTCGGCGCGGACCACGGCACCGGGTCGATGGCCGCGGTCGTCGTGCTGGCCATCGCCGCGTTCAAGGTGCGTCTGGTCGGACTCGACTTCATGGAACTGCGCCACGCGCCGATCCCGCTTCGCGCCGCGTTCGAGTGTTACTGCGTGGGCATGTGGGCGCTGCTGTCCGCGCTCTACCTGTTTCTCTGACGGTGGTGGCGGCCGCTACTTCAGCAGCGCGATCACCTTCGCGAACGCGTCGGCGTGGCGGGCCTGCACGATCACGTAGCTGATGCCGTAGGTGTCGCGATAGCCGCGGATCCGCTCGGCGATCTCGTCGGTCGACCCAGAGAGCACGCCGGGGTGACGCAGCATCTCCTCGTCGGACAGCCCGGGCAGTGAATGGCGGGTGATCGTCAGATCGGGGGTGCCCGAGTCGTCGACGGGCATCGCGGTGATGGCCACGTTGAGTTCCAGGTCGTCAAAACGCTCCGCGGCGGCCGTCCGGACAAATCCGATCCGCTCGGCCAGCGGATCCTCCTCGGCGGTCGGTGCCCGGTCACCCCCGGTGAGCCCGATGATGTCGGCGGAGCGGGCGGCGATGCGCAGCACCCGATCGCCGTTGCCGGCGATCATGATCGGCACCCCGGGCAGGTGCTCGGCCATGTACCGGGTGGTCTCGCGCAGGTGGTCGACGCGCTCGCCCGCGCTGGGGAACGGGATCCCGGCGGCGTCGAACTCCGACTTGACGTAGCCGGTGCCCAACCCGAGCTCGAACCGTCCGTCGCTCAGCTCGGACAGCGCGGCCACGTCACGGGCCAGCAGGGCAGGCCGGTGAAACGCCGAGTTGATGACGAACGTGCCGACGCGCAGCTGCGAGGTCGCCATGGCGATGGTCGTCATCACCGGGAACGGCGCGACTCCACCGAGATGATCGGGCACATGCATGACGTCGAAGCCGAGATCCTCTGCCCGACGCGCCGTCTCCTCGAGCACGGTCCGCG
>NZ_JBAUJR010000304.1:0-22509 GCF_049683935.1 Mycobacterium sp.
CCGGCACCGCCGTTGCCGCCGTGACCGAACAGCGCGATCGTTCCGGCATTGCCGCCGTTTCCGCCCGCCGCGGAAGTTCCGCCGGCACCGCCGTCGCCGCCATTGCCGAAGAACAGACCACCCTGCCCACCGTTGCCGCCTACCTGTCCCGCAGCGCCGGACCCGCCGGTGCCGCCGTAGCCGATCCAGAGCCCGCCGTTGCCACCGTTGACGCCGGAACCCAACGCGCCGTTGGCGCCGTTGGAGACGAAGATGTTGACGATCGGCACATAGTTGAAGACCCCGATGAGGTTGTAGAACGGGTCACCGACCGCCCATGAGTGAACGGGATCGCACGGGCAGTCCAACGCCGCGGCCAGCGCGAACGGTGTCAATGTCATGGTGCTGCTGGAGCCCAGAGTGGTACAGCTCTCGACTGAGGGATCACACTGGCTCGACACGGGTGCCAGTGGGGCGGCTGCGATCGGGGCCGCCAACGCGGTGCCCGAACCGGCAAGCGCGAACACAGCGCCCGCCCCGGCGACTGCGATTCCCGTTGCGCACGGGTACACGTAATTTCTCATCTCAAGCTCCTTTTGGGTACTGCTGAAACTTCGGCCATGTCGGCCGAAATCGATTTGGTGTAGCGCGATTTGAATTCCTGAGCAGAGGGCCGCGCCCTTCGGTGCACCCGGTCTTCAATCGGCCCCACGCTGTGTGGCAACGTGGAGTCGAGCAGTCGATCCGCGCCATGCGGCGTCCGCAAAATGGCGCGATCGGTCACGTATGTGGATGAATCGAGTGTCCGAATCGCGATGAGATCGATTGGCGAGTCGGTGATTTCGCGCTCGCGACACACACCATTCGAGCTGAAGACACCCCGAGCATCGCGCGCCGTGGGCTGTGTGTCACATCAAGCGTGAATTGGATCCGAACGTGCGTGACGGCTTCACGCCGTCAGTGCCCCCTTGCGAGCTGCGGGCCATTCCACTGGCCTCAGCCGGATCGAGATGATTCCCGAAGAGAATCGATGTACTACGGACAGTAGGCTTTGCTGAGCGATGTGTCAAGCATCACAGTTGCCGGATGAAGCGAACACAAAAGCCATGTCTGCTTCGCAGAAATCCCAAGCCGCCACGGGCTGTTCGACCCGCAATCGGGAATCGATGAAAGTGCGCCACCAGGTGGATTCAGCAACTCTGACGACCGCCCACTCAGCCGCCCGCCGAAGTCCGCTGCAGGCTGATGGATGGGATCAGTTCAACCAATCGCTTCCCCGTTAAAATGTTATATAGGAAGCGAGTACGGCGGGAATCTTCTGACAAGTCGATGAGATTGCACGCGGTGACGTCACCGGTATTTCATGCGGTGCGAGGGTAGTGCGCAGGCCATTGCATACTCAGCAACCAAAGTGTCAACCAGCGCCGGGCGCCCGTCGCTTCAGGTGGGTCCTGCGAATTGATAGCACTCTTTTCAGCAACTGCGAGCGCAACGACGCAATAAAATCGAAACATTTGCCGACTCGTCCGTACCTGCGGCGGTCCGTCCTTGAGATGTCCCTCGGGCGTACCCGGCGTCACGGCGACGTCTGGGAAGCGCAGCCGAAACCACGGGCGACACGGCGGCGGCGCAGAACCAGAAGCCTTCACTAGTTCTACGATCACCCGGTGGCTGATCGATACGGCACCGACATTCTTGCCGACAACCCGCACCGTGCCCGGCGACCGCGTTCCACCGAACGACCGGTGGAGATCGGCCTGGTCGTCGAGGACGCGCAGACCGGCTTCGTCGGTGCGGTGGTGCGCGTCGAGTACGGCCGGATGGACCTCGAGGACCGGAACGGCCGTACCAAACCGTTCCCGGTGGGGCCCGGATACCTGATCGACGGCAAACCCGTCATTCTCACGGCGCCGAAGAAGGCTGCAGCGGCCCCGGCCAAGACCGCGTCAGGCTCGGTCGCCGTGGCCGGCGTTCGCGCGAAGGTCGCGCTGGCCAGCCGGATCTACGTCGAGGGTCGCCACGACGCCGAACTGGTCGAGCAGGTGTGGGGCGAGGATCTGCGGATCGAGGGTGTGGTCGTCGAATATCTCGGCGGAGTCGACGATCTGGCCGCCATTGTCTCGGATTTCCGGCCCGGACCCGGGCGACGGCTGGGAGTGCTCGTCGATCACCTGGTGACCGGGTCCAAGGAGGCCCGGATCGCCGATGTCGTACGCCGCGGACCGGGCGGCGACCACACACTCGTGGTCGGGCATCCGTTCATCGACATCTGGGAAGCGGTGAAGCCTGCGCGGATCGGGGCGGCGGCATGGCCGACGGTGCCCAAGGGTGAGGACTGGAAGCACGGGGTGTGCGAGCGACTGGGCTGGAAGCATCGCGACCAGGCCGATATAGCCGCCGCGTGGCGGCAGCTCCGCGGCCGCGTCCGCGACTGGAACGACCTCGAACCGGCGCTCATCGGCCGGGTCGAGGAGTTGATCGACTTCGTCACGCAGCCGAGCGATTCCTGACGGCGCGACCGTCGCGTCGTGAGGCAGTGGTAAGCAGGGAGCGTGTCCGACAGCCTGTTCGACGTACCCGGCTCGGAACCCGACCGCGGCGCCGGTGACGGCCTCGGCGGTGGGTCGGCGTCGCCGCTTGCGGTGCGGATGCGTCCGGCGTCCCTCGACGAGGTCGTCGGTCAGCAGCATCTGCTCAAGCCGAACTCGCCGTTGCGCCGGATGATCGAAGGGTCCGGGGCCGCCTCGGTCATCCTCTACGGCCCCCCGGGAACCGGGAAGACGACGCTCGCCTCACTGATCTCGCAGGCCACAGGGCGCCGATTCGAGGCGTTGTCGGCGCTCTCGGCCGGGGTCAAGGAGGTGCGCGCGGTGATCGACACGGCGCGGCAGGCCTCGATGCGCGGTGGGCAGACGGTGCTGTTCATCGATGAGGTGCACCGGTTCTCCAAGACCCAGCAGGACGCGCTGCTGGCCGCGGTGGAGAACCGGGTGGTGTTGCTGGTGGCTGCGACCACCGAGAACCCGTCGTTCTCGGTGGTGGCCCCGCTGCTGAGTCGCTCGCTGATCCTGCAACTGCAGCCGCTGGCCGGCCCCGACATCGCGGCGGTGATCCGCCGTGCCATCGACGACGACCGTGGGCTGGGTGGCCGGGTGCGGGTCAGCGATGAGGCCATCGACCTGCTCGTGCAGTTGTCCGCCGGCGACGCGCGTCGGGCGCTGACCGCGCTCGAGGTGGCCGCGGAGGCGGGTGACGAGGTGACCGTTGGAGTCATCGAGCAGTCACTCGACAGGGCGGCGGTGCGTTATGACCGCGACGGCGACCAGCACTACGACGTCGTCAGTGCATTCATCAAGTCCATCCGCGGATCCGATGTCGATGCGGCGCTGCACTACCTGGCCCGCATGCTGGTGGCGGGGGAGGACCCGCGGTTCCTTGCCCGCCGACTGATGATCCTCGCCAGCGAGGACATCGGGATGGCGGACCCGTCGGCGCTTCAGATCGCGGTCGCAGCGGCGCAGACGGTGCAGTTGATCGGAATGCCGGAGGCGCAACTGACGTTGGCGCATGCCACGGTGCACCTGGCGACAGCGCCGAAGTCCAATGCGGTGACCACCGCGCTGGGTGCGGCCATGGCCGACATCAAGGCCGGTAAGGCGGGATTGGTGCCGGCACACCTGCGCGACGGACACTATTCGGGGGCGTCGAAGCTGGGCAACGCCGTCGGCTACCGGTATTCGCACGACGACCCCGATGGTGTTGTGGCCCAACAGTATCCACCTGACGACTTGGTGGGCGTGGATTACTACCGGCCCACCGCCCGAGGTGCGGAGCGCGAGATCTCCACCCGGGTGGACAAGCTGCGCGCCATCATTCGTCGCTTGCGCTGACCTCTCCGGACCGAACCCTTGACACTGGACCGGCAGGCGTCCTATCGTCGTAATCAACCAAATGATTGATCAATAGAAAGGTTGATTAATTGGGTGACGATGGCGGACACGAGGCCGGATTGGATCGCGCCTTCATGGCGCTCGCGGATCCCGTTCGGCGTGCGCTGATCGCGCACCTGTCGCGGGGTCCGGCAACCGTGAACGAGCTTGCTGCTCCGTTCGCCATCACCAAACAGGCGGTGTCCAAGCACATTCAGGTCCTCGAACACGCTGGTCTGGTCACCCGGAGCCGTGACGCCCAGCGTCGGCCCGTGCATCTCGATGCGGCCGCGCTCGAGCACCTGACGTCGTGGATCGATCGCTACCGCTTGGACACCGAACGCAACTACCGCCGGCTGGACGGCCTGTTGGCGGAGCTCACCGATAAGAAGGAGAAACCCCGATGACAAACGCACTCGACCTGGTAGCACCCGTCGACACCCTCGCCATGGAATTCACCCGCGAGTTCGATGCACCCGCAGACGCTGTGTTTCGCGCCCACGCCGAACCGGACCTGGTCAAGCAGTGGCTGGGCCCGCACGGTCTCGAGATGGACATCAGCGAGTGGGACTTCAGGAGCCATGGCGGCTACCGCTACTCCCATACCGGTGAACACGGCACCTTCGGGTTCAACGGGACGTTCCACACCGTGCGACCCAACGAGTTCATCCTGCAGACCTTCGAGTTCGACGGCGCGCCGGATATGGTCAACATCGAGTACCTGTGGTTCGAGGACCTCGGCGGGGGACGTTCCCGGCTCCGCGGCCGATCGATCTGTCCTAACACCGAGGCGCGCGACGCCCTGCTGTCGTCCGGGATGGAGGGCGGCATGACCGAGGGCTACGACAAGCTGGACGCGCTGCTGGCCAGCCGCCAGGTCCTCAGAACGGAGTGATCCCGGCTGGTCGGGGCTCCAGCCGGGATCACACGACGTGCGCTCTGCGGGCTAGCGCATGATTCCGGACCGCCGGCGGCCCATCAGTCCGCTCCGGCGACGACCCATGAGCGCGGCGACCAAGGCCACACCGACGGCGGCCACGACAACCTGGACCAGCAGTTCGAGCCAGTCGACGCCGCTGGTTGCGGTGGGGATGCCCATCGCGCGGGCCAGCGCGGTGCCGATGAACGCCGATACGATGCCCACGCCGATGGTCAGCAGCATGCCGATGGACTGCTTGCCGGGTAGGACAAGGCGACCGAGAATGCCGATGACGGTGCCGATGAGGATGGCGGTGATGATGCCGGTGATGGTCATGTTGTCCTCCTGCGTGGCTGCGGTTGCCGCAGAAATACCCTCGCTGCCGACGCAATAAACGCGCGCGTCAATCTGCAGGTCCGCTCGTACGCTGGAACCCATGAACTCCGAAGTGCTCGATGTGGACACCTCCCGTCGCCGGATCGTCGATCTCACCGCTGCTGTCCGGACGTTCTGCGCCTCGCAGGGGGAGGGTCTGTGCAATGTGTTCGTCCCGCATGCGACGGCCGGTGTGGCGATCATCGAAACCGGGGCCGGCTCCGATGACGACTTCATCGAAGCTCTGCAGCGCCTGCTGCCCCGTGACGACCGCTATCGCCACGCGCACGGGGCTCACGGGCATGGGGCCGACCATGTCCTCCCCGGTCTGGTGTCCCCGTCGGTCACAGTGCCGGTGGGGGACGGCGGGCCGTTGCTGGGCACCTGGCAGAGCATCGTGCTGGTGGATCTGAACAGCGATAACCCCCGACGCTCGGTCCGGTTGAGCTTCCTGAAGGGCTAGCCGAGGGGACCGGTACTGTGGGGCGTCGAGTATTCGCAGGTGACGGCCGATCGACGAATCGGCTCCATGACCCAGAACTGAGGACAGCAAGACGTGCAGACACACGAGATCAGGAAGCGGTTCCTTGATCATTTCGTGAACGCGGGCCACACCGAGGTGCCCAGCGCTTCGGTGATCCTCGACGACCCCAACCTGCTGTTCGTCAATGCCGGCATGGTCCAGTTCGTCCCGTTCTTCCTCGGCCAGCGCACTCCGCCGTGGGATCGAGCAACCAGCGTCCAGAAGTGCATCCGCACCCCCGACATCGACGAAGTCGGGATCACCACCCGCCACAACACGTTCTTCCAGATGGCAGGCAACTTCTCCTTCGGTGACTACTTCAAAGCCGGGGCGATCGAGTTGGCGTGGACGCTGCTGACCGGACCCGTCGAGCAGGGTGGCTACGGGTTTGATCCCGAAAAGCTCTGGGCCACAGTTTATCTGGATGACGACGAGGCCGCCCAACTGTGGCAGGACATCGCCGGGATGCCCACTGAGCGCATTCAGCGTCGCGGCATGGCCGACAACTACTGGTCCATGGGGATCCCCGGGCCGTGTGGTCCGTCGTCGGAGATCTACTACGACCGTGGACCCGACTACGGCGTGGAGGGTGGGCCCGAGGCGAACGAGGACCGCTACATCGAGATCTGGAATCTCGTGTTCATGCAGAACGAGCGCGGCGAAGGCACGTCGAAGGACGACTTCGAGATCCTCGGTCCGCTGCCGCGCAAGAACATCGACACCGGCATGGGCGTCGAGAGGGTGGCCTGCCTCCTCCAGGGGGTGGACAACGTCTACGAAACCGACCTGCTGCGCCCGGCGATCGACCTGGTGGCCGCTCGGGCACCTCGGGGTTACGGGCGGGGCGTCCACGATGACGACGTTCGCTACCGGATCATCGCCGACCACAGCCGAACCGCGGCGATCATCATCGCCGACGGGATCAGCCCCGGAAACGAGGGCCGTGGGTACGTGCTGCGCCGGTTGCTCCGCCGGATCATCCGCGCCGCGAAACTGCTCGGGGTCGAGCAGCCCGTCATGGCCGACCTGATGACCTGCGTACGCGACGCGATGGGTCCGTCGTATCCGGTCCTGGTCACCGACTTCGACCGGATTCAGCGTATCGCGGTGGCCGAAGAGACCGCGTTCAACCGCACTCTTGCTTCGGGGTCACGGTTGTTCGACGACGCCGCCCGGGCCACGAAGGCCGCCGGCGCCGCGGTGCTGTCGGGAACCGATGCGTTCACGCTGCACGACACGTACGGGTTTCCAATCGAACTCACCCTCGAGATGGCCGCCGAGGCCGATCTCAGCGTGGACGAGGAAGGCTTCCGCGGCCTGATGGCCGAGCAGCGGCAACGCGCCAAAGCCGACGCTGCCGCGCGCAAGCAGGCCCACGCAGACCTGTCGGCATATCGTGATCTCGTCGACGCCGGACCGACGCAGTTCACTGGATTCGACGAATTGACCACCGAGGCCAGGATTCTCGGAATCTTTCTGGACGGTAAGCGGGTTCCCGTGGTGGCTCACGGTTCCGACGGTGCGGGGTCCCGCGTCGAGTTGATCCTGGATCGCAGCCCGTTCTATGCCGAGTCGGGTGGCCAGATCGCCGACGAGGGCACCGTCACCGGCACCGGCGCATCGGAGACGTCGAAAGCCGCGGTGACCGACGTCCAGAAGATCGCCAAGACACTGTGGGCGCACCGTGTCAACGTCGAGTCGGGTGAGTTCGTCGAGGGTGACACGATCGTCGCCGCCGTCGATCCGCGCTGGCGCCACGGGGCGACCCAGGGCCATTCCGGCACGCACATGGTGCATGCGGCCCTGCGACAGGTGCTGGGCCCCAACGCCGTTCAGGCCGGCTCTCTGAACCGCCCCGGATACCTGCGATTCGACTTCAACTGGCAGGGTGCGCTCAGCGAGGACCAACGCACCCAAATAGAAGAGGTCACCAACGAAGCGGTGGAAGCCGACTTCGAGGTGCACAGCTTCACCACCGATCTGGAGAAGGCGAAGTCCATGGGCGCGATGGCGCTCTTCGGCGAGGCCTATCCCGACGAGGTCCGGGTGGTCGAGATCGGCGGTCCGTTCTCGTTGGAGTTGTGTGGCGGCACCCACGTTCGCAATTCGGCGCAGATCGGTCCCGTCACGATTCTCGGGGAGTCGTCGGTCGGGTCGGGAATTCGGCGTGTGGAGGCCTACGTCGGTCTGGATTCGTTCCGGCACCTGGCCAAGGAGCGTGCGCTGATGGCCGGGCTCGCGTCGACGCTGAAGGTGCCCTCGGACGAGGTGCCGGGGCGCGTCGCCAATCTGGTGGAACGACTGCGCGCAGCCGAGAAGGAACTCGACCGGCTGCGGATGGCGGGGGCACGCGCCGCGGCCGCGAACGCCGCCGCCGGGGCCGAGGAGATCGGTAAGGTCCGGGTCGTGGCGCAGCGGATGGCCGGCGGGATGTCGGCGGGTGATCTGCGCTCGCTCGTCGGCGACATCCGCGGCAAGCTCGGAAGCGACCCGGCCGTGGTGGCACTGACTGCGGAGGGCGACAACGATTCCGTTCCGTATGTGGTTGCGGTGAACCAGGCCGCGCAGGATCTCGGGCTGCGCGCCGATGACCTCGTCAAGCTCATGGCCACTGCGGTCAACGGCCGCGGTGGAGGCAAGGCCGACCTGGCGCAGGGATCCGGTAAGGGGGCTGCGGGTATCGACGCGGCGCTGGCGGCGATACGCGCAGAGATCGGCCGGAGATAACCCGGTGGCCCATACCGACGACCCCGCACGCGAGGACCGTCTGCCCGATAAGCCCGGGGACCCGAACTCGTCCGCTGACCCGGGGCGCGGTCGCCGGATCGGCATCGACGTCGGTAGCGTCCGCATCGGGGTCGCCGTCAGCGACCCCGACGGAATCCTCGCCACCCCGGTGGAGACGGTGGCGCGGGATCGTCGTTCGGACAAGCACCTACGACGGCTCGTGCGGTTGGTCGACGAACACGAGGCGGTCGAGGTGGTGGTGGGGCTGCCCCGCACGCTGGCCGATCGTGCCGGATCGTCGGCCCGGGACGCCGTCGAGCTGGCCGACCAACTCGCTGCGAAGATATCGCCGAAACCTGTGCGGCTGGCCGATGAACGGTTCACCACCGTGACAGCACAGCGATCACTGCGCGAGGCCGGGGTCCGCGCCAAGGGGCAACGCACGGTGATCGATCAGGTTGCGGCGGTGGGGATTCTGCAGAACTGGCTGGACCAGCGGCGGGCGGCGCTGACCGCACACGGAGAGGTCGGGGATGGCTGACGATTGGCGTAGCGAACGAGCCGAGCCGCTGGCGGTGGGCCCTCCGCGGCGCCGACTGACTCGCCGGGACCGGATCCAGGAAGCACGGGTCCAGCGCCGACGTCGCGTCGCCGCGGTGGCGGCACTGGTCGTCCTGGTGGTGGTTGTCGTCGGTGCGGTCCTGCTGGGCTCCACGATGTGGAGCTCGCTGTTCGGTGACTCCGGCGGTGGCGACTACGCCGGTGACGGCGTCAACGACGTGGTGATCCAGGTGCACCCCGGCGACTCCACCACTGCGATCGGCAACACGCTGCAGGATCAGAACGTCGTGGCGACATCCCAGGCTTTTGTCGACGCGGCTTCGGGCAATGCGGCGATCTCGGCCATTCAGCCCGGTTTCTACAAGGTCCGCACCGAGATCCCCGCGGCCAATGCCGTCAACCGTCTGGCCGATCCGGCGAACCGGGTGGGGCGGCTGGTCATCCCCGAAGGTCGCCAGCTGGATGACACCCGCGATGTCGCCACCGATGCGGTCACCGACGGCATCTTCAGCCTCATCTCCAATGCGTCGTGTGTGGACCTCGACGGCGACCGCACGTGTGTGGCGGCGCAAGGCCTCAGCGACATCGCCGCGGCCGCCGACCCGGCCACCCTGTCGGTACCCGGCTGGGCGACAGACGCCGTCGTCGCGCTCGGTGCCGACCATCGCCGGTTGGAGGGTCTGATCGCGCCCGGCACCTGGAACATCGACCCCTCGGCGGAGCCGCAGGAAATCCTGGCGACGCTGATCGCGGCCAGCACCGCGCAGTACGAAGAGAGCGGTCTTCTGGAAACGGCGACGGCGCTGAACATATCGCCCTACGAGGTGCTCACCGTCGCTTCGCTGGTGCAGCGGGAAGCGCTGCCCCAGGATTTCTCGAAGGTCGCCCGGGTGATCTACAACCGGTTGGCTGAGCAACGCACGCTGGAGTTCGACTCGACGGTGAACTATCCGCTGGATCTCGTCGAGGTGGCGACCACCGACGGCGATCGGGGGCAGGCCACGCCGTGGAACACCTATGTGCGGCCCGGGCTTCCCGCCACACCGATCTGCTCACCGGGGCAACCCGCCCTCGCCGCGGCCGAGCAACCCGAACCGGGGGACTGGCTGTACTTCGTGACCGTGGACCTGCAGGGCACCACCTTGTTCACCCGGGAGTACGAACAGCATCTCGCCAACATCGAGGTGGCGATCCGCAACGGCGTGCTCGATTCCGCGCGATGAGCAGACGGCGGCGATGAGCGCTTGCGCGATGAGCAGACGGCGGCGGTGAGCACCGGTCGCCGCCGCGCGGCCGTGCTCGGCTCCCCGATTGCGCATTCGCGGTCTCCTCAGCTGCACCTGGCGGCCTATCGTGCGCTCGGACTGGACAGCTGGACCTACGACCGGATCGAATGCACCGGTGAGCAATTGCCCGGTGTGGTCGGAGGATTCGGGCCGGAATGGGTGGGGGTGTCGGTGACGATGCCGGGTAAGTTCGCGGCGCTGCGGTTCGCCGACGACGCCACCGCCCGCGCGAAGTCGGTCGGGTCGGCCAACACCCTGGTCCGTTCGCCGGCCGGCTGGCATGCCGACAACACCGACATCGACGGTGTGGTGGGCGCGCTGGCCGGGGTGGCGGTGTCGGACCGCACGATGGTGGTGGGTTCGGGCGGCACCGCACCCTCGGTGGTCGTGGGACTCATCGAGCTTGGTGCGCAACACATCTCGGTGGCAGCACGCAATGCCGACAAGGCCGCGCCGCTGGTCGACCTGGCGATCCGCTGTGGCGCCCGGGCGCAGTGGTGTGACGTCGGCGACGCGGGGTTGACCGATGCGGTGGCCGGCGTGGACGTCGTGGTGAACACGGTACCGGCCGACGCTGTGGCGCCCTACGCGCCGGTCCTGGCGGCGACACCGGTTCTGCTCGATGCGATCTACGACCCGTGGCCCACCCCGCTTGCCGCGGCGGTGCTGGCCGCCGGAGGCCGGGTCATCAGCGGGCTGCAGATGCTGCTCAATCAGGCGTTCACGCAGGTCGAGCAGTTCACCGGGTTGCCGGCGCCCAGAGAAGCGATGGAGGCTGCGCTCGGCAGCGTGCACTGACTCGGCACAATTGCCGCCGAGGAGGGGCCCGTCGCGGTCTTAGGCTGAGCAAGTGGGGCCGGTCTGGCAGGCAGTTGCCGTCATCAGCGCGGTCTGTTGGCTGATTGTGTTGAGCGTCTTCGACATTCGGCAGCGGCGGTTGCCGAATGTGCTCACCTTGCCGGGAGCGGCAGTGGTTCTGGGCGGCGCCGCGTTGGCCGGCCACGGGGGAACGGCTGCGATGGGGGCGGCGGCGATGTGCGCGGCGTACGCGTTGGTGCACGTCGTCGCGCCGCAGGCGATGGGTGCCGGCGACGTCAAACTCTCGATCGGCCTCGGCGCTCTCACCGGTGCGTTCGGACCCGAGGTGTGGTTGTCGGCCGCGGTGGGAGCGTCGGCGTTGACGGGCCTGCTGGGACTGATTCAGCTGTTCCGGGGGGACCGATCGCCGCTGCCGCACGGCCCATCGATGTGCCTGGCCACGGCCGCCTCGGTGGCGACGGTGGTCATCTAGGCCTTGCGCAGTTTCGGGTGGATACCCGCGTCGTGCGAAAATGGGACCCGTGTTGCGATGGACGACTGCAGGCGAATCCCACGGCCGCGCGTTGGTGGCCATGGTCGAAGGCATGGTCGCCGGTGTCCAGGTGACCTCACAGGACATAGCGGGGGAGTTGGCGCGAAGGCGGCTCGGCTATGGCCGGGGCGCGCGGATGAAGTTCGAGCAGGACCAGATCACCATGCTGGCGGGGCTGCGTCACGGCCTGACCCTCGGCGGTCCCATCGCCATCGAGATCGGCAACACCGAATGGCCGAAATGGGAAACGGTGATGGCAGCCGATCCCGTCGATTCGGCCGTGCTGGCCGACAGCGCCGCCCGCAACGCCCCGCTGACCAGGCCACGGCCCGGACACGCCGACTACGCGGGCATGCTCAAATACGGCTTCGACGACGCTCGTCCGGTGCTGGAACGCGCCAGTGCCCGCGAGACGGCGGCCCGGGTGGCCGCGGGCACCGTCGCTCGCGCGTTCCTCAAGCAGGCGTTCGGCGTCGAGATCGTCTCCCATGTCATCTCGATCGGAGCCTCCGAGCCGTATGACGGGCCGCCGCCGCTGGCCACGGACCTGGCCGCGATCGATGCCAGCCCGGTGCGTGCCTTCGACGAGGCGAGCGAACAGCTGATGATCGCCGAGATCGAGGCCGCCAAGCGCGACGGTGACACCCTCGGAGGGGTGGTCGAGGTGGTGGCTCACGGCCTGCCTGTGGGGCTCGGGTCGTTCACCAGTGGTGACAGCCGGCTCGACAGTCAGTTGGCCGCCGCGGTGATGGGCATCCAGGCCATCAAGGGAGTGGAGATCGGCGACGGCTTCGAGACCGCGCGCAGGCGCGGCAGCGTCGCGCACGACGAGATGTATCCCGGTCCCGACGGTGTCATGCGGTCCACCAACCGCGCCGGCGGACTCGAGGGCGGAATGACCAACGGACTACCCGTCCGGGTACGCGCGGCGATGAAGCCGATCTCGACGGTGCCCCGGGCGTTGGCCACCGTGGACATGTCCACCGGGGAGGAAGCGGTGGCCATCCATCAGCGTTCGGACGTATGTGCCGTTCCGGCCGCCGGCGTCGTGGTCGAAACGATGGTGGCGCTGGTGCTCGCGCGCGCCGCGCTGGAGAAGTTCGGCGGTGACTCGCTGGGCGAGACACGCGCCAACGCCGAGACCTACCTGCGTGCCGTGGCCGCCCGCGAGCCCACCGGTGCCGCCCGGGCGTCGGGCTGATGAGCCCCAAGGTCGTCCTCATCGGGCTGCCCGGATCGGGCAAGTCCACCATCGGTCGGCGGCTGGCCAAGACGCTGGACCTGCCGCTGCTGGACACCGACGCGGCGATCGAGGAGACGACCGGCCGCACGATTCCCGACATCTTCTCCAACGATGGAGAGGCCGCATTCCGGCGTATCGAGGCCGACGTGGTGTGTGATGCCCTGGCCACCCACGACGGCGTGCTGTCGCTCGGCGGCGGCGCGGTGACCACCGCGCAGGTGCGCGAAGCATTGGCCGGACGCACCGTCATCTACCTGGAGATCAGCGCCGCCGAAGGAGTTCGTCGTACCGGGGGGGCGACGGTGCGGCCGTTGCTGGCCGGCAAAGACCGTGGAGAACGCTTCAAAGAGCTGATGTCGGAACGGATTCCGCTCTACCGCCAAGTTGCCACCATGCGGGTGAACACCAACCATCGCAACCCGGGAGCGGTGGTGCGTTATATCGTTGCCCGGCTGGAGAACCCCGACGGCCCCAAGCCGGAGCGTCGGCGCCGACGGGGATCCTGGCGCCGCGCACCCCTGTCGTTGACCACCCCGCCATCCACCGAGGCTGCGCCCAGTCCCGCCACGGTAGCGGCCAGGAAAACCGGTGGATCTGCTTGTGCACGAAAGGATGTGCCGTGACCGAATCGGTGACGGATCCCGTCACAGTCAACGTGCTCACCGATCCGCCGTACCCGGTGATCATCGGCACCGGTCTGCTCGGCGATCTGGCCCGCACCCTGGAGGGCAGGCACAAGGTCGCGATACTGCACCAGCCAGTGCTGGCGCAGACGGCCGAGGTTATTCGGGATCATCTGTCGGACAAGGGAATCGACGCACACCGGATCGAGATTCCCGACGCTGAGGCCGGCAAGGAACTGCCGGTTGTCGGGTTCATCTGGGAGGTGCTCGGCCGTATCGGCGTCGGCCGCAGAGATGCGGTCGTCAGCTTGGGTGGTGGCGCCGCCACCGACGTCGCCGGCTTCGCCGCGGCGACATGGCTGCGTGGAATCGACATCGTGCACGTGCCGACGACCCTGCTCGGCATGGTCGACGCGGCGGTCGGCGGCAAGACCGGCATCAACACCGATGCGGGGAAGAACCTCGTCGGCGCGTTCCATCAGCCGGCAGCGGTACTGATCGACCTGGCCACGCTGGAAACGTTGCCCCGTAACGAGATCGTGGCGGGAATGGCGGAGATCGTGAAGGCCGGATTCATCGCCGATCCGGTGATCCTCGACATGATCGAGGCCGATCCGGAAAACGCGCTCGATCCCGCCGGGGCGGTGCTTCCCGAGCTGATCCGCCGTGCGGTCGCCGTCAAGGCGGAGGTCGTCGCCGCGGACGAGAAAGAGTCGCAGCTGCGCGAGATCCTCAACTACGGGCATACCCTGGCCCACGCCATCGAACGTCGGGAGCGCTACCAGTGGCGGCACGGAGCCGCGGTGTCGGTCGGGCTGGTGTTCGCCGCCGAATTGGGTCGACTGGCCGGGCGTCTCGACGATGACACCGCGCAACGGCACCGGACCATTCTGAGCTCTCTCGGGCTGCCGGTCACCTACGACGCCGACGCGCTCCCGCAGTTGCTCGAGTCCATGATCGGCGACAAGAAGACCCGGGCCGGCATCCTGCGATTCGTGGTGCTCGACGGCCTGGCCAAGCCTGGTCGGCTGGAGGGCCCCGATCCGTCGCTGCTCGCCGCTGCCTACGCCGAGGTGGCGCGAGACTAGTCGCGCTTCTCGACGGGCCTGGTCTCGTCGTCGGCAACCGCGACCGGTGAGGTCTGTTGTTCGGGCACGGTACCCACGTTCTGCTGGCTGTAGTCGTAGCCGCTGTCGTCGCGCACCGCGGCGAAGACGTCGGTGTCGGCGCGGTCGTCGTCGCCCTCGCGGCGCCGTCCCTGCTGAGGAGTCTTACGGTCGACCAGCCAGCGGCCGAGCGCGACGCCGACAATGGCGCACAGGAACACCAGAAGCGCTGTGAACGCCGCGAATGTCGTCAGCTCGTTGATCAGTCCCTCGACGTACAGGTTGTCGTAGAACACCCCGATGAACCACGCCACGGCTCCGCTGACCACACCGGCGAAAAGACCGGCCAGCAGCCACGTCATCGCCAGGTCGCCGCGGCGGTCCGGATCGGGGTTGGCCCGCGCATCGGAGCGCCCGTCGGCGACACCCCACACGAAGACCACCACGCCGTAGGCGATGACCAGGACCGCGCTGATCATTCCCGCCTTGGTTTCCCACGCGTTGATCATCGCTCCCTGCAGCAATCGGACGATCACCATCAGGGCGGCGAACACCAGTCCGCGCAGCAACCACTTACTCATGAGGCCACACCTTAGCGAGTAGCGTCACCGACTGTGACTATTTCCCAGCGCCGCGACAGATTGCGCCAACGCCTGGCGGCGGCCGAACTCGACGCTCTGCTGGTATCGGACCTGGTCAACGTCCGTTATCTGTCCGGATTCACCGGCTCGAATGCAGCACTTCTGATTCGCGCCGACGACGAAACGCCAGTGCTCGCCACCGATGGGCGCTACCGCACCCAGGCTGCAGTGCAAGCGACCGGCGCGGAGATCGTCATCGAACGGGCCTGCGGACCGCATCTGGTCAGCCGGGCCGCTGACGCCGGCGTCCGCAGGATGGGCTTCGAGAGCCATGTGGTGACCGTCGACGCGTTCGCCGCGTTGACACGCGCGGCCGGCGAGCGGTGCGAGCTGGTGCGCGCCGGCGGCACGGTTGAGGCTCTTCGTGAGGTCAAGGACGCCGGCGAGGTCGCGCTGTTGCGGTTGGCCTGCGAGGCGGCCGACGCGGCCCTGAAAGACCTGGTGGATCGTGGTGGGTTGCGTCCGGGCCGCACGGAGAAGGACGTCAGGCGCGAGCTGGAGGCGTTGATGCTCGACCACGGTGCCGACGGCCCGTCGTTCGAGACCATCGTCGCGACCGGTGCGAACTCGGCGATCCCGCATCACCGGCCTACAGACGCGGTGCTCGCAGCAGGCGACTTCGTCAAGATCGACTTCGGAGCCCTGGTGTGCGGTTATCACTCCGATATGACACGCACCTTTGTGCTCTCGCCGATCGCGCAGTGGCAACAGGACGTCTACGACCTGGTCGCCGCCGCGCAGCGGGCCGGTCGGGAAGCGCTCGCGCCCGGCGTTCTGTTGAGCGACGTCGACGCGGCGTCCCGCACGGTGATCGGCGACGCGGGCTTCGCCGACAACTTCGGCCACGGCCTCGGGCACGGGGTCGGTCTGCAGATCCATGAAGCGCCGGGAATCAATGCCACGGCCGCCGGTACACTGCTTGCTGGCTCCGCGGTGACCGTGGAGCCAGGTGTTTATCTGCCCGACCGTGGCGGCGTCCGCATCGAGGACACGTTGGTCGTCGGCAGTGATGCGGATGACACCCCCGACTTGCTGACCCGGTTCCCCAAGGAACTGGCGATCCTCTAAAGGCTAGGAGAACAACCCACCGTGGCATCGACCGCAGACTTCAAGAACGGGCTCGTCCTGCAGATCGACGGCCAGCTCTGGCAGATCGTCGAGTTCCAGCACGTCAAGCCCGGTAAGGGTCCGGCCTTCGTGCGGACGAAGCTGAAGAACGTGCTGTCCGGGAAGGTCGTCGACAAGACCTACAACGCCGGGGTGAAGGTGGAGACCGCGACGGTGGACCGCCGCGACGCCACCTACCTGTACCGCGACGGCTCGGACTTCGTGTTCATGGACAGCGAGGACTTCGAACAGCATTCGTTGGCCGAGTCGCTGGTCGGCCGGGCCGCGGGGTTCCTGCTGGAGAGCATGCCGGTGCAGATCGCGTTCCACGACGGCGCAGCGCTGTACCTCGAGTTGCCGGTGACGGTCGAGGTGCTGGTCGCGTCCACGGAGCCCGGCCTGCAGGGTGACCGGTCCAGCGCGGGCACCAAGCCCGCGACTCTGGAGACCGGCGCCGAGATCCAGGTCCCGTTGTTCGTCAACACCGGTGACAAGCTCAAAGTGGATACGCGTGACGGCAATTACCTGGGAAGGGTCAATGCCTGACCGTAAGGGCGACCGGGGACGTCACCAGGCCCGCAAGCGCGCCGTCGACCTGCTGTTCGAGGCCGAAGCGCGCGGGATGACCCCATTCGAGGTGGCTACATCGCGAAATGCGTTGGCGCATCACGAATCCGAGATGGCTCAACTCAATCCCTACACGGTGACGGTGGCCCGCGGGGTGACCGAGCACTCGGCGCACGTCGACGATCTGATCTCGGCGCACCTGCAGGGCTGGACGCTGGACCGGTTGCCCGCGGTCGACCGGGCCATCCTTCGCGTCGCCGTGTGGGAACTGCTGCACGCCGAGGACGTCCCCGAACCGGTAGCGGTCGACGAGGCCGTCGAACTCGCCAAGCAACTGTCGACAGACGACTCGCCGGGCTTCGTCAACGGTGTGCTCGGCCAGATCATGCTGGTGACGCCGCAGATCAGAGCCGCGGCCGACGCGGTGCAGGGCGCCCGCGAGGGCAGTGACGGCACCTAGATGGGTGCGCCGCAGGACTGGGCTCCGTACTCCAGCGTCAACGAGGCTGCGAGGGTGTACCTGCGAGACCCCGACCTGGCGCTGGATCAGTTGCGCTCAGTCGTCGAACCGGCGTTGGTGAAGTCGTTTGTCATGTCGCGCGGGTTCACCGAACGCTCCTGGGGTGAGGCCCTGTGGCAAGAGGTGCTCGTCACCGACGGCCACCGATTGATCATGTGGCGCGCCGACGACGACATGTCCAGTTCGGCCGAACCGGGTGAGCCGCACCGCATCCTTCTTGCCTCGGTTCGGTCGATCCTGTTGTCCACGATCACCGATCAGGTGCTGTCCAACGAGTACGAGGTCCTCAGCGATGGCACCCGACGCCTCTCAGAGGTGAAGTTGCGGATCTACACCCAGCTGGTCACCAGGGCGCGCCAGCGATCGGCGACAGACACCGATCTCTATTGCGAGTCCTTCCGTTTCGTGAAGTCGGTTGACAACGGTGGCCTGGCACAGATGCAGCGACTGCTGCAGTTCGGCAGGGTGCTGTCGCGTTCGATGTAGCGCGCGCATCCCTCGGCGCCGTCGCCGGCCCTGGCCAACAGGTCCTGAACAATATGTGCACAACCTTGCGTGTCGGGACACCCATCCCGACGATGGAGGGGAATTCAGGCTCGAGCGAGAGGTGGCGTGTGACGGTTTCCCCGGCAGTGGATCGCATCCGCAGGCCGCACTGGTCGTTGGCCCGCACCTGGCTGTTGCAGCCGGGGCTCCCGGATGGCGGTGATGCTTTCGATGCCGCCGTCGCCGGCAATGCCGATGTGGTGGTGCTCGACGTCGAGGACGGACTGCCGAACGTCCAGAAGCCCGCGGGCAGACAGTCGGTGGCCGAGTGGCTGTACACCGGGGGCCGGGCGTGGATCCGGATCAGTAGCGTGACCACCACCGCCGCGTGGCGTGACGACCTCGACGTGCTCGGCGGAGCACCCGGGCTCGCGGGCGTGATGCTCGCCAAGGCCGAATCGGCCGATGAGGTCGCCGCGACCGCCGCTCGCCTGCCAGACGGCATCCCGGTGGTGGCGCTGATCGAATCCGCACTCGGCATCGAATCGGCTCTCGACATCGCCCGCGCCCCAGCATGTGCGCGAATTGCGTTCGGGATCGGGGATTTTCGCCGTGATACCGGGATGTCCGGCGAGCCGGCGATGCTCGCGTATCCGCGCGCCCGGTTGGTGATCGCCAGCCGAGCCGCCGGACTGCCCGCGCCCATCGACGGGCCGACGTTGCGCAATCGGAACGCTGAGTTGCCCGGCGATACCGTCGTTGCGAAGTCCGCAGGCATGACCGGACGGCTGTGCCTGGACGACTCGCACGCCCAGACCATCAACGATCTGCTGAGCCCGTCGCCGCTGGAGATCGACGAGGCGCGGCACACGCTCGCGCGTCTCGACGCACCGACGGCGCACTACGACGGCAGCGCCGGACCCACTCGCGCCCGCGCCGAAGCTGTGCTGGATCTGGCAGCCAAACTCGAGGTCATCTAGCAGTCACGGCCTGCCGGACTACAGATCGAGCCCCTCATAGGTGCGCCGGACGAACTTCGGTTGCGCGCTCTGCAGTTTCGCCAGCGACGTGTTGCCTGCGACGGCAGCCGCGGCATCGACGGTCAGATTGGGCAGATTCTGGATGAGATACACCAGGATGACGTTGGCGGACGGGTCGGCCTGCCACCACGTTCCGTACGCGCCCGGCCAGGAGAAGGTTCCCGGCCCCCCGGGACCGAACAGTTGGCGGGACTTCCCCGGGTCGGTCACCACGGACAGATTCAGTCCGAAGCCGCGACCGATCCAGAACGGCGCGCCCAGGAAGTCCTGACGCTTCTGCTCGTCGGTCAGGCGGTCGGTGCGCATCAACTCCACCGACTCTTCGGACAGCACCCGGACGCCGTCGAGGGTGCCGCCGGCGAGCAGCATCCGGGCGAAACGCAGATAGTCGTCGGCGGTCGACCAGAGTCCGGCACCGCCGGTGCAGAACGGGGGATCGGCGATGGGTGCGGGTCCCATCACGTCGTGGCGCAACGTGTTGTCGCTGTCGAGCTGATACATCGTGGCGGCTCGACGGCGGCCCGAGGGGCCGACGCTGAAACCGGTGTCCGACATGCCGAGCGGGCCCAGGACCCGATCTCCGAGCACCTCGCTCAGCGGTTTGCCTTCGATCCGCGACAACACGATGCCCAGTACGTCGGTGGCGTGGCTGTAGGTCAGGCGCTCACCGGGCTGATGAACCAGGGGCAGGGCCGAGAGCTCGGCGAGCCACCGATCCTGGTCCTGCCGCGTGGGCAGCTTGCGGTAGGCGTCCGACAGTGGCCCGACCACCGAGAACATGTACGCCAGACCACTGCGGTGCGTCATCAGATCTTCGATGGTGAGGTACCGCTGCGCGGGCACCGTGCGCTCCAGCGGACCTCGCGGATCGACCAGCACTCGCATGTCCGCCAGCTCGGGCAGCCACGTGGCCACCCGGTCGCTCAGTGTGAGCTTGCCCTCCTCGATCAGCGACATCGCGGCGGCCACCGTGACGGGTTTGGTCATCGAGGCGATCCGGAAGATGGTGTCGCGCTGCATCGGTAGCTGCGCGTCCACATCGCGGTGACCGAGCTCGTTGACCTGGACCACCTCACCGGCATGCCAGACCAGCGTGACCGCTCCCGCCAGTAGACCCGCATCGATCGCTTCCACTATCGAGGCCTTGTTGCGGTCGAGGTTCATTGCGCCAGATTAGGTCAGCCGCACCCGGCCTCGTCGCTCACCTGCCGTCCGGGTGCTAGGCTGCCCGAAGTTTTTGACATCCTTTAACGATCCGTCCAGTGAGGCGGAGAAGGAGGTCCAGCTCACCCGTGGGCTCGCCCGACCATGCCGGCTCTGAAGCCGAAGCTGCAGATCGCGAGTTGATGTCCGCTGCGGACGTCGGCCGCACCATCGCTCGCATCGCGCACCAGATCATCGAGAAGACCGCGTTGGACGGCCCCGACGGCCCACGCGTCGTCCTGCTGGGAATTCCGACCCGCGGTGTCACCCTGGCCTCCAGACTGGCCCGCCACATCGCCGAGTTCAGCGGTGTCGACGTCGGCCACGGAGCCCTGGACATCACGCTCTACCGCGACGATCTGATGAGCAAGCCGCCGCGCGCGCTCGAAGCCACCTCGATACCCGACGGCGGCATCGACGGAGCGTTGGTGGTGCTGGTCGACGACGTGCTGTACTCGGGGCGCTCGGTCCGCTCGGCCCTCGACGCGCTGCGTGACGTCGGCCGCCCGCGAGCCGTGCAGTTGGCGGTGCTCGTGGACCGCGGGCATCGGGAGCTACCGATCCGCGCCGACTACGTGGGCAAGAACGTGCCGACCTCGCGGGCCGAGAACGTCAAGGTCCGCCTCACCGAGAACGACGGTCACGACGGCGTTCGGATCGCACCCTACGGAGGGCCTCCCAGGTGAAGCACCTACTTGCTGCGGCCGACCTGGGCCGTGACGACGCCACGGCCATCCTCGACAACGCCGACAGGTTCCGCCAAGCCCTGCTGGGCCGGGAGGTCAAGAAGCTTCCCACCCTGCGGGGCCGCACGATCATCACGATGTTCTACGAGAACTCCACCCGCACCCGGGTGTCGTTCGAAGTGGCAGGCAAGTGGATGAGTGCTGACGTCATCAACGTCAGCGCCTCGGGATCCTCTGTCGCCAAAGGTGAATCGCTGCGGGACACCGCGCTGACCCTGCGGGCCGCAGGTGCCGACGCGCTGATCATCCGCCATCCCGCATCGGGTGCCGCGCAGCAGCTCGCCGCGTGGACGCTGGACGAGGACGGCGGGCCGTCGGTCATCAACGCCGGCGACGGCACCCACGAACACCCCACCCAGGCTCTGCTGGACGCGTTGACGATCAGGCAGCGTCTGGGGGCCGTCGAGGGCAAGCGGGTGGTGATCGTCGGAGACGTGCTGCACAGCAGGGTGGCCCGCTCCAACGTGGCGCTGCTGCACACCCTCGGCGCGGAGGTGGTGCTGGTAGCCCCACCCACCCTGCTCCCCGTCGGCGTTGACTCCTGGCCGGTGACCGTGTCCCACGACATCGACGCAGAACTGCCGCTGGCCGACGCCGTGTTGATGCTGCGCGTGCAGGCCGAACGGATGAACGGCGGTTTCTTCCCGTCCTCTCGGGAGTACTCGGTGCGCTACGGCCTGTCCGAGAAGCGCCAGGCGCAGCTGGCAGAGCACGCCGTGGTGTTGCACCCGGGGCCGATGCTGCGGGGTATGGAGATCGCGCACTCGGTGGCTGACTCCCCACAATCTGCGGTACTGCAACAGGTTTCCAATGGTGTGCACGTCCGAATGGCGGTGCTGTTCCACCTGCTCGTCGGGTCCGAGGCGGAAGCGATCAGCGCATGACGGAAACCAATCCCCGGTCGCTGCGCTCCTGCCCGCCGGTACTGATACGGGGCGTCCGCCCCTACGGCGAAGGCGACGGCGTCGACGTGCTGGTCGACAACGGCCTCATCGATGCCATCGGGACGAACCTGGACACACCCGACGGCGCGGAGGTCATCGACGCCGACGGCCATATCCTGCTGCCGGGCTTCGTCGACCTGCACACTCACCTTCGTGAACCCGGCCGCGAGTACGCGGAGGATATCGAAACCGGTTCGGCTGCAGCTGCTCTCGGTGGATACACCGCGGTGTTCGCGATGGCCAACACCGACCCGGTCGCCGACAGCGCGGTGGTCACCGACCACGTGTGGCACCGCGGGCAGCAGGTCGGTCTGGTCGACGTGCACCCGGTCGGAGCGGTGACCGTCGGTCTCAACGGCAGGCAACTGACCGAGATGGGCCTGATGGCCGCCGGTGTCGGGCGGGTCAGGATGTTCTCCGACGACGGTGTGTGTGTCGACGACCCACTGGTGATGCGCCGCGCCCTGGAGTACGCGACCGGCCTGGGCGTGCTGATCGCTCAGCACGCCGAGGAACCGCGCCTGACCGTGGGTGCCGTCGCGCACGAGGGACCGAACGCGGCCAAGCTCGGACTCGCCGGTTGGCCGCGCGCCGCCGAGGAATCGATCGTCGTCCGCGACGCACTGCTGGCCC
>NZ_JBAUJR010000305.1:0-11250 GCF_049683935.1 Mycobacterium sp.
ACGTGGTCCTCGCCACCAAGGCCTCGATGCGAGCCACCGCGAACCCCGGCACCGTCGACCTCGAGCAACACCGCCTGGCCGTTGACGTCGAGATCGGCCCCCAGGCGGTATCGATCGAATCGCCCGAGTTCGCCGCCAGATTGGCTGCCGCCAAGCGCAAGTGAGCTACGGCGCCAGGGCGACGATGCGCTCGGCGCGCCGAAGCACCGGCATGTCGACCATCTGACCGTCGAACTGGAACACGCCGCGCTCGCCGCTCGCCCTGTCGAGAACCTGACGCGCCCAGGCGATCTGGTCTTCAGTGGGGGCATACCCGGCACGGATGACGGCCACCTGCGTGGGATGGATCGCGACCTTGGCGTCGAAGCCGACCGCGACGGCGTCGTCGGTCTCCGCCCGCAGACCGTCGAGATCCCTGATGTCGAGGTACACCGAGTCGAGCGCCAGCCGACCGTACGCCTTGGCGGCCAACAGGCTCTGCGACCGCACGTGCCGGGCGACGTCGCGATAGCTGCCGTCGGGCCAGCGGTTCGAGGTGCCGCCGGTGGCGGCGAACAGATCCTCGGCGCCCCACATGACGGCGAAGGCGTTGTCCACCCGCGCGGTGTCGCTGACCGCCAGGGCCCCCAGCGGAGTTTCGACCAGGACGATCACATCGAGCGGCGCCAGCGCCGCCACCTGCTCGGCGGTCTCGGTCTTGGCCAGCATCACGGTGGTGTACTCGGTGCCCTCGAGCGCCTCGAGGTCGCGCGCGTGATCCGGCGTGGCGACGGGATTGACGCGGACCACTGTTCGCGCCGGGTCGAGCGGAGTGTCCAGAAGCGCCTTGCGCGCGGCCCCTCTGTCCTTGGCCGCAACGCCGTCCTCGAGATCGAGGATGACGACATCGGCGGCCTTGGCGGCTTTGTCGAACCGCTCGGGGCGGTCGGCGGGGCAGAACAGCCAGCCCGGACCGTTGGTTCCCAAAGCCATCAGATCTCGCCCTCAGGTCGCTTGCGCACCATGGTCTTCCGGGACGCGGTGGCCACGACATCACCGTGCTGGTTGCGGCCGGTGTGCGCGAAGGTCACGATGCCCTCCCCGGGCCGGCTCTTGGACTCACGCTTGTCGGTGATCTCGGTTTCGGCGTACAGCGTGTCACCGTGGAACAGCGGCTTGGGGAAGGCCACGTCGCTGAATCCCAGATTGCCCACGATGGTTCCCTGGGTCAGCTGCGCCACCGACAGACCGACCAGCGTGGAGAGCGTGAACATCGAATTGACCAGCCGCTGGTTGAACGGCGGCAGCGCATCGGCGAACGCGGCGTCCAGATGCAGCGCCTGGGTGTTCATGGTCAGCGTGGTGAACAAGACGTTGTCGGCCTCGGTGATGGTCCGTCCGGGACGGTGCTGGTAGAGCACACCGGTCTCGAACTCCTCGAACCACAGCCCCCGCTGGACGACGACCCTCGTGGTCCCGGTCACAGGCCCAGCTCTCTTCCGATCAGCATCAACTGGACTTCGGTTGTGCCCTCGCCGATTTCGAGGATCTTGCTGTCGCGGTAGTGCCGGGCCACCGGATACTCGTTCATGAATCCGTAGCCGCCGAAGATCTGGGTGGCGTCGCGCGCGTTGTCCATCGCCGCCTCGCTGGCGACCAGCTTGGCGATCGCCGCCTGCTTCTTGAACGGCTTGCCCGACAGCATCAGTGCGGCCGCGTCGTAGTACGCCGCACGGGCGACGTGTGCCCTGGTCTCCATCCGGGCGATCTTGAACGCGATCGCCTGATTGGTCCCGATCTTGCGGCCGAAAGCCTCCCGCTCCTTGGCGTACTTGACGCTCTCGTCCACGCAGCCCTGCGCCGCGCCGACCGACAGAGCGGCGATGGCGATCCGCCCTTCGTCGAGGATCCGCAGGAAGTTCGCGTACCCGCGACCGCGCTCGCCCAGCAGGTTCTCCTGCGGCACCCGCACATCGTCGAAGCTCAGCGGGTGGGTGTCCGAGGCGTTCCAGCCGACCTTGTTGTAAGCAGGTTCGGCCGTGAAGCCCTCGATCGGCACCGGCACCAGGATCGACGAGATCTCCTTGCGCCCGTCGTTCTCACCGGTGACCGCGGTGACGGTCACCAGCTTGGTGATGTCAGTGCCCGAGTTGGTGATGAACTGCTTGCTGCCATTAATGATCCAGTTCGACCCATCCGTTTTTGCGGTGGTCTTGGTGGCTCCGGCGTCGCTGCCGCCACCGGCCTCGGTCAACCCGAACGCGCCGAGCGCCTTGCCACTGGCCAACAGCGGCAACCATTCCTGCTTCTGCTCATCGTTTCCGAAGCGGTACACCGGCATGGCGCCCAGCGACACCCCCGCCTCCAGCGTGATCGCGACGCTCTGGTCGACCTTGCCGAGTTCCTCGAGCGCCAGGCAGAGCGCGAAGTAGTCGCCACCCATTCCGCCGTACTCCTCGGGGAACGGCAGACCGAACAGCCCCATATCGGCCATTCCCGCGACCACCTCGTAGGGGAACGAGTGTTCTTCGTCGTGTTTGGCCGCCACCGGTGCGACCACGCTCTGCGCGAAGTCCCGCACGGTTTTCGCCAGCTGCTGGTAGTGATCGGGCAGCGTCCCGGTCGCGAGAAAATCTGTCATTGTCGTGGCTCCTCGATCGCCGTTATCCGGGCCAGTACCTGACCCACCTTCACCTGGTCGCCCGCGCTGACGATCAGTTCCACCACACCGTCGACCGGTGCGGCCAGCGTGTGCTCCATCTTCATCGCCTCGACGGTGACCACCACCGTTCCGGCCTCGACGCGGTCGCCGTCCGAGACCCCGACGGCTACCACCGCCCCGGGCATGGGGCTGGTCAGTTCGGCGTCGCCGCTGTGTTCGTCGTCGGGACGCACGGGTGCTTCGCGCACCTCCTCGACCATCGCGACCCGGCCGGCCTGTGCCAGCCACACCTGTCCGCCCGAGGCTGCCACCAGGTACTCGGTACGCAACCCATCGACGGTGACCGCCATCCGGTCGTCGTCCAGAGTCACTCGCAGCGTGCGAGTTTCGCCGTTCTCGACGGTGGCGGTCGCCTCCTGGGGCGAACCGCTCAGCCACACGTGATCGGTCCGATCCCCCGCATGGAGCCGGAACGACGTCGGCGCCTGCCCGGCGATACGCCAACCCGATGGCACGTCCCACGGGCCGGCAGGTGCTGCCGGCCAGGACTGAAGCCATCGGTACGCCGCGGCGGCGATCAGCTCGTCATCACCGATCGGCAGCGGTGCAAAATCCGGTGTCCGGCGATCGAGCAGCCCGGTGTCCAGACGCCCGGCCGCGACGTCGGGATCGGCCAGCAGGAATCGCAGGAACTCGATGTTGGTGGTGAGCCCGAGCACCGCGGTGTCAGCCAGTGCTGCGTCGAGTTCCCGCAATGCCGTCGGCCGGTCACCGGCGTGCGCGATCACCTTGGCGAGCATCGGGTCGTAGTCACTGCCCACCACGGTGCCGCGGGTCAGCCCGGAATCGATCCGGATCCCCGGCCGGCGCGGCTCCCGCAGTGCGATGACGTCACCGCCGGTCGGCAGGAAGCCGGTGGCGGGATCCTCGGCGTACACCCTGGCCTCGATGGCGTGGCCGTCCATGCGGACGTCGTCCTGGGCGAACGGCAGCTTCTTCCCCGCCGCGATCCGCACCTGTAGTTCGACCAGGTCCAGGCCGGTGACCATCTCGGTGACCGGATGTTCCACCTGCAGACGGGTGTTCATCTCCATGAAGAAGAACTCGTCGGGCCGGTCGGCGGAGACGATGAACTCGACGGTGCCGGCGCCGGTGTAGTCGACGCTGCGCGCGGTGTCACACGCGGCGGCACCGATGCGGGCTCGGGTGGCGGCGTCGAGCAGCGGTGAGGGCGCCTCCTCGATCACCTTCTGGTGACGGCGCTGCAGGCTGCACTCGCGTTCGCCGAGGTGCACCACGGTGCCATGGGTGTCGGCGAGCACCTGAACCTCGATGTGGCGGGGGTTGAGCACGAACCGCTCGAGAAACAAGGTGTCGTCGCCGAACGCCGACGCCGCCTCACGTCGCGCCGAGACCAGGGCCGCTGGAAGCTCGTCGGCGGCGTGCACCACCCGCATGCCCTTGCCGCCACCACCGGCCGACGGTTTCACCAGCACCGGGTATCCGACGTCGGCGGCACCACCGAGCAGATCGTCGTCGGTCAGACCCGGACGCGAGATACCCGGGACGACGGGGACCCCGAACGCCGACACCGCCGCCTTGGCCGAGATCTTGTCGCCCATCGTCTGGATCGCCGCCACCGGAGGTCCGATGAACACCACACCCGCCCGTTCCAGGGCTTCGGCGAATTGCGCGTTCTCCGAGAGGAATCCATAACCGGGATGCACGGCCTGCGCTCCGGTGCGATCGATCGCCGTCAGCAGTGCATCGATCGACAGATAGCTCTGCCGGGCCGGCGCCGGACCGATCCGGACGGCGACATCGGCTTCCGCCACGTGCCGCGCCCCGGCGTCGGCGTCGCTGAACACGGCCACCGAGCGGATTCCCATGGCCCGCAACGAGCGGATGACCCGCACCGCGATCTCCCCGCGGTTGGCGACCAGAACGGTGTCGAAAAGCTGTGAAGTCATCTGGTCACATCCTGAAGACGCCGTAGGACACGGGTTCGAGCGGCGCCTGCCCGACAACCGAGAGTGCCAGCCCGACAACTGTTCTGGTGTCCGCAGGGTCGATGACCCCGTCGTCCCAGAGTCGCGCCGTCGAATAGTAGGGATTGCCCTGATCCTCGTACTGCGAACGAATCGGCGCCTTGAACGCCTCTTCCTCCTCCGCGGTCATCTCGCCGCGGACGGTGGCCAGCACCGAGGCGGCCTGCTCACCGCCCATCACCGAGATCCGCGCGTTGGGCCACATCCACAGGAAGCGTGGCGAGTAGGCGCGTCCGCACATCGAGTAGTTGCCCGCGCCGTAGGAGCCACCGATGACGACGGTCAGCTTCGGAACGCGGGCGCAGGCCACCGCGGTGACCATCTTGGCCCCGTGTTTGGCGATGCCGCCCGCCTCGTAGTCCCGCCCGACCATGAAGCCGGAGATGTTCTGCAGGAACAGCAGCGGGATGACACGCTTGTCGCACAGCTCGATGAAGTGGGCGCCCTTGACCGCCGACTCGCCGAACAGGACTCCGTTGTTGGCGATGATGCCGACCGGATGGCCGTGGATGCGCGCGAACCCCGTCACCAGTGTGGTGCCGTAGTCGGCTTTGAACTCGGCGAATTCGCCACCGTCGACGACGCGGCTGATCACCTCGTGCACGTCGTAGGCGACCTTGGAGTCCACGGGGACGATGTCGTAGAGCTCGTCCTGATCGGCGATCGGATCGACCGTCGGCGCCACGTCCCACGGCGGCGGCATCCGCGGCGCCAACGTTCCCACGATCCTGCGCACGATCTGCAAGGCGTCACGATCGTCGTGGGCAAGATGGTCGGTGACCCCGGAGACCTTCGAATGCAGGTCGCCTCCACCGAGTTCCTCGGCGGTGACCACCTCGCCGGTCGCGGCTTTCACCAGCGGCGGCCCGCCGAGGAAGATGGTGCCCTGATTGCGCACGATGATGGCCTCGTCGCTCATCGCCGGCACATAGGCCCCGCCCGCAGTGCACGAGCCGAGCACGGCCGCGATCTGGGCAATTCCCTTGGCACTCATGGTCGCCTGGTTGTAGAAGATGCGACCGAAGTGCTCCCGGTCGGGGAAGACCTCGTCTTGGCGGGGCAGGAACGCGCCGCCGGAGTCCACGAGATAGAGGCAGGGCAGCTGATTCTGTGCCGCGATCTCCTGTGCCCGTAGGTGCTTCTTGACGGTGATCGGGTAGTACGTCCCGCCTTTGACCGTCGCATCATTGGCCACGATCATGCACTCTCGGCCCGATACCCTGCCGATGCCCGCGATCATCCCGGCACCCGGGCACTCGTCGTCGTACATGCCGTCGGCCGCCAGCGCAGCCAACTCCAGGAAGGGGCTGCCGGGGTCGAGCAAGCCGTCGACCCGATCACGGGGCAGCAGCTTGCCTCTGCTCACATGTCGTTCGCGGGAGCGTTCGGAACCACCGAGAGCCGCGGTGGCGAGCTTGGTGCGCAGTTGTTCGACCAGCGCCACATGATCGTCACGGTGTGATGCCCGCGCTGCCATCGCAGAGTCCGCCTCACGCTTGATTTGAGTTAATGGTGACTAACTAGTGGTATGTTAATCACGATTAACTCTCGGTGTCCACCATCGGCAGGAGGTTGCGTTTGTGACCGCACAGAGCCTGCCGCCGCCGGCCCCCCAGGTGTCGCGGCGCAGCAAGGCCAAGTCCGACCGGCGCGACCAGCTGCTCAACGCCGCAGAGCGGCTGATGGCCGAGCACGGCTACCTAGCGGTGCGCCTCGAGGACATCGGCGCGGCGGCCGGAGTGAGCGGACCGGCGATCTACCGCCATTTCCCCAACAAGGAAGCACTTCTGGTCGAGCTGCTGGTCGGGATCAGCACGAGGCTGCTGGCCGGTGCGACCGACGTGGTCGGCAGGGCCGAAGATGCCGAATCGGCACTCGAGGGTTTGATCGACTTCCACCTGGACTTCGCTCTCGGCGAGTCGGATCTGATCCGCATCCAGGACCGCGACCTGGGCAATCTGCCGCCCGCGGGCAAGCGCCAGGTCCGCCGCAAACAGCGGCAGTATGTCGAGGTCTGGGTCGAGGTGCTGCGTCGGCGCGATCCCGACGTGACCGAGACGGATGCCCGTCTGATGGCTCATGCCACGTTCGGCCTGCTGAACTCCACGTCGCACAGCGTGAAACCAGGTATCACAAAAGCGGCCGAGGCCAGCTCGCGAACCGTCTTGAGAGCGATGACGGTCGCCGGGCTGACCTCGGCCGAACGACGGGGCGAATAACCGCTAGTACCAGGCTTTCCGGCCGCCGACCGGGCGGCCGACGGATCCGAGGATCCAGAAGACGGCTCCGATGACCAGCAGTACCACGCCGATGTAGGTGAGTATCGACATTCCAAAGATGAGTCCCAGGATGAGTAGGACGGCGCCCAAGACGATCATGGTCACTCCTTGTTCTTCGAGATGAGCAGTCAGAGGATTACTGACTGGGTTGCGGGATCTCGCAATCCGTGACTTCCGGATTCACGCCCGCATAGTTCAACGGACCCGCGACGACCGTTAGCGCAATGCTTCCCGCGGTGGCGCAATTCGCTTCGCCTCCGGTGAAGTAGTCCCGCTGGTAGGCGGCGAAAACGCCGATCAACAGCCAGACGAGCACTATGACCCCGAGTATTCCCCGCATGCCATGCCTCCTCCGTATACACACCTCACTGGTGCGCAGCAGAGTTTTACCCCGCAGACAATTTCGTAAACCTTTGCGGGCGTGTCAGGTCGCGAACGCGTCGGTGAGCCAGGCGGTCATGGCCTTCAACAGGACCGCGCGGTTCTCCCGCTTGTCGATCTCGTGCCCGTCATCGTCGAACAACAACAACTCCGCCCGCCGCCCGAGTGCGGTGAGCGCGTCGTACATCTGCTCGGACTCACTCGGAGGCACATTCGTGTCGTTGAGTCCGTGTACCAACAGAAGCGGCGCGGACACCGCCTGCGCGCGCGGGAGGGCCGACAATTGCTCCAGCAGGTCGCGATCGCTGATCGGATGACCGTACTTGGGATACGCCGCCGCAGCGATCCACTGCTCGGTGTTGCGGTACCAGGTGTTCAGATCGCTCATACCGCAGATACTGATTCCCGCGGCGAACTCGTCCGGGTGAAACGCCAGCGCCGCTTGGGTCAGGTAGCCACCGTAGGACCATCCGCAGCAGGCCACCCGCCCCGCCGGTGCGTGCCCGTTGTCGACGAGGAACTGCACACAGTCGGCGACGTCGTCGATCGCGGCGAAGCGCCGCTCGCGGTCGTCGGCGTGCATGAACGTGCGGCCGAACCCGCCTGACCCGCGCACATTCGGCAGGAACACACAGATGCCGGCTTCCAGCAGCGCCGGGAAGAACTCGTTGTAACCGGGCCTGCCCTGACCTTCCGGTCCGCCGTGGAGGAACAGCATCGCGCCGATCGTCTCTACGTCGGCCGGCGGCTGGAAAAGCCAACCCGTGAAGGCCAATCCGTCACGCGCAGTGAGGGTCTCGAGGGTGGGGTCGGCCGAGAGCGGACCTCTGCTGAACTCCCGGTCCACCGGCTCCCACTCGCGGGTCCGCGGGTCGACCAACTCGACCGTGGGCGGCGTCGACGGTCCCTCGACCGTCATGGCCAACATCGATCCGCCCGCGCTGATGCTCAGTTCGCTGGCGACCATACCCGGGAGCGGGATCGGGTCGTGCAAGGTGTTGTCCGCGTACTCCAGGATCTGTAACTCGCTGGCGCCGTGGATGTTCCACAGGATCGCCACCGTCGAGAGGTCATCGCTGACGGTGAACTCGTCCAGCTCACAACCGGGCCGTTCGGCCAGCACGTGGTAGGAGACGCCGTCAGCGGTCGACGTCACCTCGAGAAGACGGGCATGCTCGGCACCGTTCTCACTGCGCACGAGTGCCCGGACGTAACCTTCGGTGCTGTTGACGCCGTATTCCTTGGCCGGCTGATAGAGATTGAGGATCTCGCCCTCCGGACCGGAACGCAGCCGGCGCGGGCTGTGGTCGTCGAGGATGATGCCGGTGTCGGTGGTCGAACCGGGATCGTAGGGCAGCAGCGCGATTTCGGTGAGTCCACGCAGCATGATCAGATCGCGGTAACCCCGGGGGCCGACACGCACCAGAGACGCTCCGGCCCAGGCGTCCACCAATCGGCCGCCGGAGCGGCGGTCCAGCACCGTCGTCGTTCCCCCGGACGGGTCGATCAGGCAGGAACTACCCACACCGTCCTCGCCGGTCAGGATCGCCGCCACCAGCGTGCCGTCCCAGCCGATCAACTCGGCGGTACCTTCCACCTCGGTGGGCCAATGATCGATTCTGCGGGCGTCCCTATCATCGGGATCGGTTGTCACCAACCAGATCTGACTGCGGGTCCCGCCCTCGGGCGCCACCTGACATGCCAACCAGTACCCGTCGGCCGAATGCAGTACGCGGGTCACCGGGCCCTCCACCGGGAGTTCGACGTCACGCGACGAGCTCGCCCGCCATCCGCGCAGGAACCTCTGCACCGCGCGCGGATATCCGCCGTCGTCGACCAGATGGGCGAACGCGGTGGCATCCGGCGACATCGAAGCGCCGTAAACCCTGCGAACCTGCTGTGCCACGATCCTTGATTCTGCATGGTCCGCGCCCGCGGCGGGGTCCGGGCCGGGGATCGGCGCACTGAGCGGTTGCACAGGTACCCTGCAGCCATGAGGTGGGCATGACTGATCGCGGACGCGGGACGAACCCGGGCGAGCGCGGACGTGACGAGCAGTGGAGCTCCCGCGCAGGTGAGGAGCCGACGCAGCAGTTCGGCTACGGCTACTCGGGCTACTCCGATCCGGCGTATGCCAGCCAGGCCCCTTACGGCCCGCCTTATCAGGCGCCGCCGCCGCGTCCCACCGAACAGCTGCCTGCGTATTCGCCGTACGGATACGACCCATCGGCGACCGGGCAGTACGGGCCGCCCCATCCCCCGGGGCACGGTGGCGAGCCACCGCAGCCCGACGGCCCGAAATCCCCCCGCTGGCTCTGGGTCGTCGCCGCGGTCGCTGTCCTGACCGTCATCGGCCTGATCATCGCACTGGTGATCGTCAACAGCTCCCGGCAGGAGACAGTGGTCGCGCCGCTCCCCTCGCTGCCCGAGCCGAGCTTCTCCACGCCCACCACGACATCGCGCGCACCGACCACGACATCACGGACCCCGTCGACACCTGTGCTGCCCGTACCGACGTTGCCGACCGTGCCGACCCGCACACCACCCACCGTCGAAGGCGCCACCGACACCGTCGTGTACACCGTCGACGGCGACGGTCGTGCGATCAACATCACATATGTCGACACCGGCGGTCTGCTGCAGACCGAGTTCAACGTGATGCTGCCCTGGAGCAAGGAGGTCGCGCTGCCTCAACCCGCCGAGGGGTCCGCCAGCATCAGCATCATCAACGTCGGCCGGGAGGTGGCCTGCTCGATCACCGTGAACGGCGTTGCGGTGGAACAGCGCACCGGCGCCGGGCTGACCATCTGCGCCACGACCGGCTAGCCCCGGAGGCGGGTGTGTGGCGCCCGCACCCCGAGCATCGCCACCAGTCCCAGTGCCAGGACCAGAACCAGACCGGCCATGCCGGCGCGGTCGCTGTCGAAGATGTCGATGAACAGTGAGAAGAGCCACGGCGCAAGGAACGTCGCCGCGCGCCCCGCGGTCGTGTAGAGACCGAACGCCATGCCTTCCTTGCCGTAGGCGGCCATCCGCATCATCAGCGTGCGCGCCGACGACAGGATCGGACCGATGAACAGGCACAGCATCAGCCCCAGGATCCAGAACGCCACCACCCCCGAGACCAGCATCAGGGTGATGCCGACGACGACCATCGACGTCAACGAGACGACGATGACGCGTTTGGCGCCGAACCAGTCATCCGCGTGACCGCCGAGGACGGCGCCAAGGGATGCGACCACACAGGCCGCGACACCGAACAGCAGCACGTCGGCCTCGGACACGCCGTAGACGCTGACCCCCAGGATCGCCCCGAACGTGAAGATCCCGGCCAACCCGTCCCGGAACACCGCGCTGGCGCCCAGGTAGTAGACGACGTTGCGGTCGATGCGCCATTGCTCGCGGATCTCGCTCCACAGGCGGCGGTAGGCGCCGAGGAAGCTGACTCGGTCCTGCGGTTCTTCCGCATCGGCAGCGGGGGCCGAGATGAGCAGCGGAAGCGCGAAGAGCGCGAACCACGCCGCGATCAAGAGCATGGCCGCACGGACGTTCTGGCCGTCGGCGACAGGCAGATTCAGCAGACCGCGGGTATCACCGCTGCCGGAGATGAAGCCCAGGTACACCACGAGCAGCGCCAGGACACTGCCGAAATAGCCGAGCGCGTATCCCATTCCCGATATCCGGCCGGAGGTCTCCGGCGTCGACAGTGAGCGGAGCATGGCGTTGTAGGGCACCGTGGCCAGCTCACTGCACGCCGCGGTGCAGGCGAGCAGGACCAGCCCGGGCCACAGGTAGGTGTGGTCGTCACGGATCAGGCTCATCGATGCCGTCAGCAGCACCACCATCCCGGTCAGCACGGCGAGCGCGCGGCGCCGGCGCGCGGGGGCGTCCACCCAGATGC
>NZ_JBAUJR010000306.1:0-12080 GCF_049683935.1 Mycobacterium sp.
CATGCAGAAGGAGTTCCCGATGGCGGTACACCTGCTGGAGGGACACATGGTCGGTGGCCTGCGGCAGCGACAGATCCTCGACCAGCGGGAGAAGCTGCTGGCCCTGGGCCAGCTGTCGGCGGGGCTGACCCATCAGCTCAACAACCCGGCGGGCGCGACCGCCCGCGCGGTCGCCGACCTCCGTGAGGGTGTGGGCAAGAGGCGCCACACGCTCGCGATGCTGGCCGACGGGAAGTTCACCCCGGCGGCGCTGAAGGTGCTGGTCAGCATTCAGGACGAGGTCGCCGAGCAGGTGTCCAAGTCGAAATCCCACGAGCTGTCCTCGATGGAAACCTCGGACCGGGAGGACCAGATAGGCGACTGGCTCGAGAACCACGGCATCGGCGCGGCGTGGGACTACGCACCGACCTTCGTGGAGGCCGGACTCGACGTCGACTGGCTGGAGCGGGTGGAGGCCTCCATCGCCGACGTGGACTGTTCCGCGACGCTGCCCGGGGCGATCGGCTGGCTGAAATACACCATCGACAACGAGCTGCTGATGAATCAGATCGCCGAGGCGAGCAAGCGGATCTCCGCGCTGCTCGCCGGCGCCAAGCAGTACTCGCAGATGGACCGTGCGGAGTACCAGACCGCCGACATCCACGAACTGCTGCACAGCACGCTGATGATGTTCGGCGACAAGATCGGCAAGGACAACCCCGTCAAGCTGGTCAAGGAGTACGACAAGTCGCTGCCCCCGCTGGGCTGCTACCCCGGCGATCTCAACCAGGTGTGGACGAACATCATCGACAACGCGATCCAGGCGATGAACGGCCAGGGCACGCTGACGATCCGCACCATGCGCGAGAACGAGAGCTTGATCCGGGTGGAGATCTGCGACGACGGTCCCGGCATCCCCGAGGACATCGTCGAGCGGATCTTCACCCCGTTCTTCACCACCAAGCCGTTCGGTGAGGGCACCGGCCTGGGTCTGGACCTGGCCTGGCGCATCGTGATCGAAAAGCACCACGGCAACCTGTCGGTGGAGTCGCGGCCCGGGGACACCCGGTTCATCGTCTGCTTGCCGCTGCAGGCACCCGCGCCCACGGCCACCGAGGCGGCGGCCGGTGCCTGACCTCGGCCGGTTCGGCGTTTTCGCGCACTACGCCCAGTGGCAGCAACTGAGTCCGGAACAGCTCCGTGAAGTCGAGGCGCTGGGTTACGGCGCCATCTGGGCAGGCGGTTCACCGGCGGCTGAGCTGCCCTGGGTGGACACCCTGCTCGGGGCGACCGACAAACTGCAGGTCGCGACCGGCATCGTCAACATCTGGACGGCGGCGGCAGGCCCGGTCGCGGAATCCTTCCATCGCATCGACGACGCCTACCCGGGCCGTTTCCTGCTCGGCATCGGCGTCGGCCATCCCGAGGCGCACACCGAGTACAAGAAGCCCTATGACGCGCTGACCGAGTACCTCGACGAACTCGACGCGCACGGCGTTCCGCAGGACCGGCGCGTGGTGGCCGCGCTGGGGCCGCGGGTGCTGCGACTCTCAGCGCGCCGCAGCGCAGGCGCGCATCCGTATCTGACCACACCCGAACACACCGCACACGCCCGCGAACTGATCGGCCCGGAGGCGTTCCTGGCGCCCGAGCACAAGGTGGTGCTCTCAACAGATGCCGAGAAGGCTCGCGCTGTCGGGCGCAAGGCCCTCGACATCTACCTGAATCTGACCAACTACCTCAACAGCTGGAAGAGGCTGGGTTTCAGCGACGACGACGTGGCAAGACCCGGCAGCGACCGGCTCGTCGACGCCCTCGTCGCCCACGGCTCCGCCGAACAGATCGCGGTCCGTCTCACGGAACACCTCGAGGCCGGGGCAGACCACGTGCCCGTCCAGGTTCTGACGTCACCTGACAAGCTGGTACCCGCGCTCGCCGAACTGGCCGGGCCATTGGGACTGTCTGAAGGGGGCACCGCATGACCGAAACAGAAGGCGTATCGCTCAAGCCGGCCCTGGGCCGCTACGGGGTGTGGACCGGCGCGCCCGTCACGCCCGAACAGGCCGTCGAGATCGAGAAGCTGGGCTACGGGGCGGTGTGGGTGGGTGCGTCTCCCGCCGCCGACCTGGCCTTCGTCGAGCCGATCCTCGAGAAGACACAGAACCTGCAGGTGGCCACCGGGATCGTGAACATCTGGACGGCCAAGGCGAAAGAGGTCGCAGAGTCGTATCACCGCATCGAGAAGGCGTTCCCCGGCAGGTTCCTGCTGGGCGTCGGGGTCGGGCACCCCGAACACACCCAGGAGTACACCAAGCCCTACACGGCGCTGGTGGACTACCTCGACGCGCTGGATTCGGCGAAGGTGCCGACCAGCCGGATGGTCATCGCCGCCCTCGGGCCGAAGGTCCTCCAGCTCGCTGCCCAGCGCAGCGCGGGGGCGCACCCGTACCTGACCACCCCGGCGCATACCGGTCGGTCTCACGAATTGCTGGGACCGACAGTGTTTCTGGCGCCCGAACACAAGGTCGTCCTGACCGACGACGCCGACAAGGCCCGGGAGATCGGTCGCGAGACCGTCGACTTCTACCTTGGTCTGTCGAACTATGTGAACAACTGGAAGCGGCTCGGCTTCACCGACGAGGATCTGACCAGCCCCGGCACCGATCGGTTCATCGACGCGGTCGTCGCCTACGGCTCTCCCGATCAGATCGCCGCGCGGCTGTCCGAACACCATGCCGCCGGCGCCGACCACGTCGCCATCCAGGTGCTCGGTGGGCCCGACGAACTGCTGTCGACACTCGAGGAGTTGTCAGGACCTCTGGGTTTGACTCGCTAGGGTCTGAGCATGCGGTTGCTGGTCACCGGCGGCGCCGGATTCGTCGGCGCGAACTTCGTGCACCGCTCGGTTCGTGACCATCCCGAGGTCGCGGTGACCGTTCTCGACTCCATGACCTACGCGGGAAGCCGCGAGTCGCTGGCGCCGGTCGACGGTGAGATCCGGTTGGTGCAGGGCGATATCACCGATGCGCCACTGGTGGGCAAGCTCGTCGCCGAGTCCGATGCGGTGGTGCACTTCGCTGCGGAGACCCACGTCGACAACGCGCTGGCCGATCCCGAGCCGTTTGTGCGGTCGAACGTCCTCGGCACGTTCTGCGTCCTGGAAGCGGTGCGCCACAGAGGTTCTGAGGCCGCCGTCCGGCTGCACCATGTGTCCACCGACGAGGTGTACGGCGACCTGGCGCTCGACGATCCGCGACGATTCACCGAGTCGACGGCATACAACCCGTCGAGCCCGTACTCGTCGACCAAGGCGGCGGCCGACATGCTGGTCCGGGCGTGGGTGCGCTCCTACGGGGTGGCGGCGACGATCTCGAACTGCTCCAACAACTACGGCCCCTACCAGCATGTCGAGAAGTTCATTCCGCGCCAGATCACCAACGTGCTGACCGGCCGGCGCCCCAAGCTGTACGGCAGCGGCGCGAATGTGCGCGACTGGATCCACGTCGACGACCACAACAGTGCGGTGTGGCGGATCCTCGCCGACGGCGAGATCGGGCGCACGTACCTGATCGGAGCCGACGGCGAACACGACAACCTGTCCGTGATGCGCACGATCCTGGCGCTGATGGACCGACCCACTGACGAGTTCGACCACGTCACCGACCGGGCGGGCCACGATCTGCGGTACGCGATCGATCCGTCACCGCTGCGTGACGAGCTGGGCTGGAAGCCGGCACACACCGACTTCGAGGCCGGCCTTCGCGACACCATCAACTGGTACCGCGACAACGAGGCGTGGTGGGGTCCCATGAAGGACGTCGTCGAGCAGACGTATGCCGAGCGTGCCCGGTGAACGTCCGCGAGCTGGCCGTTCCGGGCGCGTGGGAGGTGACACCCGTCGTGCACACCGACACGCGCGGTGCCTTCTTCGAATGGTTCACCGACCCGGGGTTCACCGCTTTCGCGGGGCACCGGTTCGACCTTCGGCAGGCCAACTGCTCGGTATCGCAGGCCGGGGTGCTGCGGGGGCTGCATTTTGCCGATGTGCCGCCGGGCCAGGCCAAGTACGTGACGTGCGTGCGGGGGGCGGTGTTCGACGTGGCGGTCGACCTGCGCGTCGGGTCGCCGACGTTCGGCCGCTGGGATGCGGTGACGCTCGACGACAGCTCCCGCCGGTCGGTCTACCTGAGCGAGGGTCTCGGGCACGCGTTCCTGGCACTCGAAGACGATTCCACCGTGATGTACCTGTGCTCGACGGGATACGACCCGGCGCGAGAGCACACCGTCAACCCGCTGGACCCCGCGCTCGACATCGCCTGGCCACTGGCCGACAGCGATCTCATCCTGTCCGAACGAGACCGCACAGCACCGACTTTCGCGCAGGCACTGGACGACGGACTGCTACCGACCTGCTCGCCCTTGCCAAGGCCGGAGTGACATTACTAGGATATGCAAGTATCTAGTGTCGCGAGAGGACTGATCCCATGGCCACAACGGCGAATGCCCGAATTCCCCACTTCATCGACGGCAAGCGCACCGAGCTGCAATCCAGCCGGACCGCCGATGTGATGAACCCCAGCACCGGCGAGGTCCAGTCGCAGGTCGTCCTGGCCAGCGCGGCCGACGTCGACACCGCGGTCGCGACCGCGGTGAAGGCGCAGCGGGAGTGGGCCGCGTGGAACCCGCAGCGCCGCGCCCGGGTGATGATGAAGTTCATCGACCTGGTCAACCAGAACGTCGACGAACTGGCCGAACTCCTCAGCGTGGAGCACGGCAAAACCGTCCCGGACTCCAAGGGCGACATCCAGCGCGGTATCGAGGTCATCGAGTTCGCGATCGGCATCCCGCACCTGCTCAAGGGTGAGTTCACCGAAGGCGCCGGCGGCGGCATCGATGTGTACTCGATCCGCCAGCCGCTGGGCGTCGTCGCCGGCATCACGCCGTTCAACTTCCCGGCGATGATCCCGCTGTGGAAGGCCGGCCCGGCGCTGGCGTGCGGAAACGCGTTCATCCTCAAGCCTTCTGAGCGCGACCCCTCGGTACCGCTGCGGCTGGCCGAACTCTTCCTCGAGGCCGGGCTGCCCGCCGGGGTCTTCCAGGTCGTCCACGGCGACAAGGAGGCCGTCGACGCGATCCTGACCCATCCCGACATCCAGGCCGTCGGGTTCGTCGGCTCCTCCGACATCGCGCAGTACATCTACTCCACCGCTGCCGCCCACGGGAAACGCTCCCAGTGCTTCGGCGGGGCCAAGAACCACATGATCGTGATGCCCGACGCCGACCTCGACCAGGCTGTCGACGCACTGATCGGCGCCGGCTACGGCAGCGCCGGTGAGCGCTGCATGGCGATCAGCGTCGCGGTCCCGGTGGGCAAAGAAACTGCGGACCGCCTCCGTAACAGGCTCGTCGAGCGGGTCAACCAGCTCCGGGTCGGTCACAGCCTCGACCCCAAAGCCGACTACGGGCCGCTGGTCACCGAGGCTGCGCTGCACCGGGTCCGCGACTACATCGGCCAGGGCGTCGAAGCCGGCGCCGAACTGGTCGTCGACGGTCGTGAACGTGCCACCGACGAACTGAGCTTCGACGACCAAGACCTGTCGAAGGGTTACTTCATCGGACCCACGCTGTTCGACCACGTCACCACCGACATGTCGATCTACACCGACGAGATCTTCGGCCCGGTGCTGTGCATCGTGCGCGCCGAGGACTACGAAGCCGCTCTGGAGCTGCCGTCCAAGCACGAATACGGCAACGGGGTGGCGATCTTCACCCGCGACGGCGACGCCGCCCGCGACTTCGTCTCGCGCGTCCAGGTCGGCATGGTGGGCGTCAACGTGCCGATCCCGGTTCCGGTGGCCTACCACACCTTCGGCGGTTGGAAGCGGTCCGGATTCGGCGACCTCAACCAGCACGGTCCCGCGTCGATCCAGTTCTACACCAAGGTCAAGACCGTCACCGAGCGTTGGCCCTCAGGCATCAAGGATGGGGCCGAATTCTCCATCCCCACCATGAAGTAGCGTCGGATGTCCTTGTTCGAGTTGGACGGTGACGAACGTGTCATCGTCGAGACCGCGGCGGCGTTCGCCACCAAACGCCTTGCGCCCCATGCCCTGGAGTGGGACGCGGACAAACACTTCCCCGTCGACGTGCTGCGTGAGTCCGCGGAACTCGGGATCGCGGCGATCTACTGCTCCGAGGAGGTCGGTGGCAGCGGACTGCGGCGCCTGGACGCCGTGCGGATCTTCGAGGAGCTGGCGGCGGCCGATCCGACCATCGCGTCGTTCATCTCGATCCACAACATGTGTGCCTGGATGATCGACAGCTACGGCACCCCGGAACAGCGCAAGACGTGGGTGCCACGGCTGGCCACGATGGAGGCCATCGCCAGTTACTGCCTGACCGAACCCGGAGCGGGTTCGGACGCGTCCGCCCTGCGGACCCGCGCGGTGCGGGACGGCTCGGATTGGGTGCTCGACGGGGTCAAACAGTTCATCTCGGGCGCGGGGGTCTCCGACGTGTATGTGGTGATGGCCCGCACCGGCGGAGAAGGCCCCCGCGGGATATCGGCGTTTGTGGTCGAAAAGGGCACGCCCGGACTGAGTTTCGGTGTCAACGAAGCCAAGATGGGCTGGAACGCCCAACCGACCGCCCAGGTGGTCTTCGACAAGGTCCGGGTGCCCGCCGAGGCGATGCTCGGCGGCGCCGAGGGCGAAGGCACCGGGTTCGGCATCGCGATGAACGGGCTCAACGGCGGTCGCGTCAACATCGCCGCCTGCTCCCTCGGCGGCGCCAGGACTGCCTACGGAAAAGCTGCCGGGTACGTGCGCGACCGGGAAGCGTTCGGCGGCTCACTGCTCGACGAGCCGACCATCCGCTTCACCCTCGCCGACATGGCCACCTCACTGGAGACATCTCGAATCCTGCTGTGGCGCGCCGCCTCTGCGCTCGACGCAGGCGATGCCGACAAGGTGGAACTGTGCGCGATGGCCAAGCGCTATGTCACCGATGCCTGCTACGACGTCGCCGACCAGGCTCTCCAGTTGCACGGCGGCTACGGCTACCTCAAGGAGTACGGGCTCGAGAAGATCGTCCGGGATCTGCGGGTGCACCGAATCCTGGAGGGCACCAACGAAATCATGCGCGTGGTGATCGGACGGGCCGCAGCGGCCCGGGCCCGCGCATCTTGACGGGAGAGATACATGACCACAATCGCGTTCCTGGGTCTGGGAAACATGGGCGGGCCGATGGCTGCCAACCTGGTCTCGGCCGGACACTCCGTGCACGGGTTCGATCCGGTGGCCGCCCTCAAGGAAGCGGCAACCGGCAAGGGCGCCACGGTGTTCGACACCGGCGCCGAAGCGGTGGCCGACGCTGACGTGGTCATCACCTCACTGCCCAACGGTGCGGTGGTGAAGGCGTGTTACGCGGAAATCCTGCCCGCTGCCAAGAAGGGCGCCCTGCTGATCGACACGTCGACGATCTCGGTGGACGACGCCCGGGAGATCCACCAACAGGCGGTCGCCGCCGGACTGGCCCAACTCGACGCCCCGGTGTCGGGCGGCATCAAGGGCGCCACGGCCGGCACCCTGGCGTTCATGGTCGGCGGCGAGGACGCCGCCGTCGAACGTGCCCGACCGGTGCTGGAACCGATGGCGGGCAAGGTCATTCACTGCGGCGCATCCGGAGCCGGACAGGCGGCCAAGCTGTGCAACAACATGGTGTTGGCGGTGCAGCAGATCGCGATCGGCGAAGCGTTCGTGCTGGCCGAGAAGCTCGGCCTGCCCGCCCAGTCACTGTTCGACGTGATCACCGGTGCCACCGGCAACTGCTGGGCGGTACACACGAATTGTCCGGTGCCGGGACCTGTTCCGACGTCGCCGGCCAACAACGACTTCAAGCCCGGGTTCGCGACGGCGTTGATGAACAAGGACCTCGGGTTGGCGATGGCCGCCGTGGACTCGACAGGGTCGGCCGCCCCACTGGGCACCCATGCCGCCGAGATCTACGCGCAGTTCGCCGCCGACCACTCCGACAAGGATTTCAGCGCGATCATCACCATGCTGCGAGATTAAGAACCGTTCAGACTGCAACCACGGCGGGCCTTTTTCGAACTTCCTCGCCGTCAGCGCAGCGTCAAGGTACGGGTTACGCAGCCGAGGGCCTGCTGGTCTCCAACCACTTGTCGTGCACCCGCTGACAATCCGCGACCCGTAGCGGCGCACCATGAGTGTCGTCGTCGTCGACCAGGACCGATGCGAGGCCGGCGGCGGTGGCCAGTCGCTGATTCGCCGGCGACCCTGCGAACGCGAGCGAATCCCGTGCCGGAGCGCCCAGGTCGGCCAGCGCCGCCTGGTACAGGTTCGTACCGGGCGTCGCGGCCACATCAGAGGCGGTGACGACGGTGTTCACGATGCCCTCGCCGACCAGTTGCCGAACCAGCGGTTCGACCCACGTGTGTCTGCCGCTGCTGACGACGCCGATTCCGATGCCCGCACCGAAGGCCTCGGTGATGAGGTCGACCAGGCCGGATCGCGGCGTGATGTCGGCGTCGAGAATCGTCTCGTCGAGGATCATCGCCTTCGCCGCGCAGACCTCGTCGACCAGCAGCTCGGCAAGCACGTCGCACTCCGAACTGACGCCGCGCTTGCGCAGTTCAGCGGCGACCCGCCGCCGTTCGTCCCGCAGCGCCTGCAGTTGCCGGTAGCGCGTCTGCGTCCACTCGATGTCCAGGCCGAGTTCGGCGAAAGCGGCGTTGAACGCGGGACGGTGGCCCTCGGACTCGATGTCGGCGAGGGCGTCGAGGTCGAAGATCACGGCGCCCAGCGTCTTCAGCGGCTGGGCTTGCGCATCGATGGGCTGGGGCCAATCCCACCAGAATCGGCCGGCACGCCATGTGGTCTCTCGTGTGGGCTGCACACGTTCATGGTGTCCCAGGTCACATCTGCGGCGCCTCCCCCACTTGGGGGATTCCTCGCGCCAAGTTGGACGGGTCCGGTGTCCACCGGCCCTAAGGTGGGGCAATGACCGGCCCGGTACGGATCGTCCTGGTTGATGACCACGAAATGGTCATCGAGGGACTCAAGGCGATGCTCGCCGCCTTCGACAGCAGGGTCACGGTCGTGGGCCAGGCCGTCGGGCCGGACCACGTGCTCAGCGTGGTCGGCGATCTGGACCCCGACATCGTGCTGTGTGATGTGCGGATGCAAGGGTCCAGCGGCCTGGACGTATGCCAGCAGCTGCGGGCCCGCGACCCCGACCGCAAGGTCGTGATGCTCTCGGTCTACGACGACGAGCAGTACCTGTTCCAGGCTTTCCGCGTCGGGGCCGCGGGTTACCTGCTCAAGAGCATCAGCAGTGAGGAGTTGGTCCGCCAGCTGGAGTTCGTGCACAGCGGCGAGACCGCGATCGACCCGCGGATGGCGGCCAGGGCAGTGGACACCGCGGCGCGACTGCAGCGCGACGAATTCTGGCCCGGGGTCCGTCAGGGCCTCACCCAGCGGGAAAGCGAGATCCTGTCGTTCGTGGTCAACGGCCTGTCGAACCGCGCCATCGCCGCCAAGCTGGTGATCGGCGACGAGACGGTCAAGACGCACCTGAGCTCGATCTACCGAAAGCTCGGTGTCAGCGACCGCACCGGCGCGGTGGCGACCGCGTTGCGCGAGGGCATCTACCAGTGAGCGGGTCCTCGCGGCCGTTGCTGGCAGCCGACCGTGAGCTCGCCCTGCTGCGCGAGCTCATCCAGGCCGCCTCCAGCGGTCCCGGCGTGGAACCGCTGGCCGCCGCCGCGGCCCGGATCATCACCGCCGCCACCGACAGCGACGTGTGCTTCGTCCACGTGCTCGACGACACCGAACGGTCGTTGACGCTGGCCGGTGCCACGCCACCGTTCGACTCCGAGGTCGGCAAGATCAGGCTGCCGCTGGGCCAGGGGATCTCCGGCTGGGTGGCCAGCCATCACGAACCCGTGGTGATCAGCAACGACAAGGAGTCCGACCCGCGGTACCTGCCGTTCCAGTCGCTGCGCGGCCGGGACTTCACGTCGATGGTGTCGGTGCCGATGGAGACCGACCCCGGCGGCCTGGTCGGGGTGCTCAACGTGCACACCGTGGCCCAGCGCGAATTCGACGATCGCGACGTGGAGCTTCTGCTCGTCATCGGCCGGCTGATCGCCGGGGCGATGCACCAGGCACGGCTGCACCGCCAGCTGGTGGCCCGCGAACGCGCCCACGAGAACTTCGTCGAGCAGGTCATCGAAGCCCAGGAGCTCGAGCGGCGTCGGCTGGCCGGCGACATCCACGACGGCATCTCGCAGCGGCTGGTGACGCTGTCCTACCGTCTGGACGCCGCCGCCCAGGCGGTCGACGACCGCGTCGCACTCATCGAGCAGCTCGACCGGGCGCGCGAACTCGCCCAGCTGACGTTGGGGGAAGCCCGCGCCGCCATCAGCGGTCTGCGGCCGCCGGTGCTCGACGATCTCGGGTTGTCCGGCGGGCTTGCAAGCCTGGCACGGTCCATCCCCCAGGTCGGGATCGACGTCGATCTCGACGATGTCCGGCTGCCCGACCACATCGAGCTGGCGCTGTACCGGATTGCGCAGGAGTGCCTACAGAACGTCGTCAAACACGCCGGGGCGTCCCGGGCGAAGCTGACCTTCGCCGTCGATCGTGGTGAGCACGGAGAGACCGCCCGGCTCGAAATCGTCGACGACGGAATCGGTTTCGACACCCTGGAACATCCCCTGGGCAGCGACGAGATGGGCGGCTACGGGCTGTTGTCGATGGCCGAGCGGGCCGAGATCGTCGGCGGCAGGCTCAACATCCGGTCCCGACCGGGCACCGGCACCGCGGTGACTGCGACGATCCCGGTGCCCTCGGCCACCCGCTAGAAGTCGCCGGCGCTGCGGCGCAGGGTCCGGATCGACTCGGCAAGCATGCGGGAGTCGTCGTCGGGCATGCCGATGTCGGCGAAGACGTCGCCGTTCAAAGTCGCCGTCGCGTCCTCGACCGTCGAACGGCCCAGCTCGGTGATCTGGACCAGGGTGGTGCGGCCGTCCGTCGGATGCGGCAGTCGCTCGACCAGGCCGTCGGATTCCAGCCGCCTGATGGCGTGCGTGACGCTGGTGACGTGCACCTGCAGGCGGTCGGAGGCTTTGGTGATGGGCAGCGCGCCGGTGCGGCTGAACGCCAGCAGCCGCAGCAGCTCGTAGCGGGAGAAGCTCAGGCCGTAGGGGCGCAGCGCGGTCTCGACGCGGGCGAGCAGGATCTGATGTGCCCGCATCACCGACGTCACCGCGACCATGCCGTCGGCCACCTCACCCCAGCCGGAGCGTTCCCAGTTGGCGCGCGCCTCCGCGATCGGGTCACGCTTCGTCGACGGCTGATCCGGGGCCACGCCTCACCCGGCGGTCAGGATCCGGGGTCCGTCGTCGGTGACGGCGACGGTGTGCTCCCAGTGTGCGGCGCGCGATCCGTCGGCGGTCACGACCGTCCACTCGTCGGAGAGCACGACGGTCTTGGTCGTGCCGAGCGTGAGCATCGGCTCGATCGCCAGCACCGAACCCGCGGCCAGGTAGGGCCCGCGACCGGGTGCGCCCTCGTTGGGCAGGAACGGATCCATGTGCATCTCCCGGCCGATGCCGTGCCCTCCGTAGCCCGAGACGATGCCGAACGTGCGGTCGTAGCGCTTCTCGGCGGCGCGGGTGCCGAGTTCGATGGCGTGGGAGACATCGGTCAGTCGATTGCCGGGAACCATGGCGGCGATACCGGCCTCCATCGACTCCTTGGTGGCGGCCGACAAATTCGAATCCGCGGCAATGACATCCCCGATGCCGAAGGTGACCGCCGAGTCGCCGTGCCAACCGTCGAGGATGGCTCCGCAGTCGATCGAGACGAGGTCACCGGCGGCGAGTTTCTCCGACGCAGCCGGGATGCCGTGCACCACGCGGTCGTTGACCGACGAGCAGATGCTGCCCGGGAATCCGTGGTAGCCGAGGAACGACGGGATGGCTCCTGCGTCGCGGATGACCGCCTCGGCGACGGCGTCGAGTTCGAGCGTGGACACGCCGGGGGCGGCAGCCCGGCGTACCGCGGAGAGCGCTGCGG
>NZ_JBAUJR010000307.1:0-2630 GCF_049683935.1 Mycobacterium sp.
TACGGCCCGCCGCCGGGTTACGGCCCGCCGCCGTACGGCGGTGGGCCCGGCTATGGCGCACCTGGCTACCCGCCGCCGGGATACGGTCCCCCGCCGGCGTTGAAGCCGGGCATTGTTCCGCTCCGTCCGCTCGGCCTGTCCGACATGTTCAACGGCGCGGTCGCCTACATCCGGGCCAATCCCAAAGCCACCCTGGGTCTCACGACGATCGTCGTCGTCGCCGCGCAGATTCTGACGCTGGTGCTGTCGCTGGTGCCGTTCGCCTTCACCGGCCAGTTCGCCGACGCCATGGACAGCGATGAGCCCACCGCCGAGATGGTGATCAGCTGGGCGGCATCGAGCCTGACCGCAACCGTCTCCACCTTCCTGTCGGCGATCCTGCTCAGCGGCCTGCTGACCGTGATCGTCGGGCGCGCGGTGTTCGGCGCGACGATCACGATCGGGGACGCCTGGCGTCGGTTCCGCCCGAGACTGTGGGCGTTGATCGGATTCACGCTGCTGCAGACCATCGGCGCCGTGTTGTTGATCGTCGTCGCGCTGTTCATCATCTTCGGGATCGCGGTCGCCACCGACGACGGCCTGGTCGCATTTCTCGTGGGTGCCCCGCTGATGCTCGCGGTGCTCGCCGCACTGGTCTACCTCGGCACCATGCTGACATTCGCGCCGGTGGCCATCGTGTTGGAGCGCCGCGACATCATCTCGTCGATCAAACGGTCGTTTGTCCTGATCAAGGGAGACTTCTGGCGGGTGTTCGGCATCCGGCTGCTGGCGACGCTGGTAGCGAATCTGATTGCGGGGGCGGTGGCGATCCCGTTCAGCTTCGGCGGTCAGCTCGTGTTCGCCACGTCGGTGTCGACCGCGGCGATGCTGCTGTCCATGGTGTTGCTGTCGGTGGGTGGGGCCATCGGCCAGATCATCACCGGACCGTTCAGCGCAGGCGTCATCGTGCTGCAGTACACCGACCGTCGCATCCGGTCGGAGGCCTTCGATCTGGTCCTGCAGACGGGCGCGGCGACCGGACCCGCGACATCGTCACCAGAATCCACCGACGACCTCTGGCTAACCCGCCAGAGCTGACATGCCCACGATCGACATCGACCGCGATGCTGCCCACGACGCCGCCCAGCGGGAACTCGCAGATCCCGTCTATCCGCGGCCGTCGCTGACAGAGCAGATCATCAACTGGATCGACGAACTGATCTACCGGCTGGTGGCCGGCGGCGCGGACGTTCCCGGTGGCTGGTTCACCGTCACGGTGCTGCTGATTCTGCTGGCCGTCGCCGTGGTGGTCGCCGTTCGCGTCGCCCGACGCGCCATGCGCACCAACCGAGCTGCTTCGGCGACGCTGTTCGGCGGTCAGGAGCTCAGTGCTGCAGAACACCGCGCCACGGCCGAAAGGTATGCAGCGTCCGGAGATTGGTCACCCGCCGTGCGCCACCGGTTGCGGGCGGTCGCGCGCCAGCTCGAGGAGAACGGTGTGCTCGATTCGGTTCCGGGGCGGACAGCGACCGAGCTGGCGCGTACTGCGGGCCGTGCACTGCCGGATCTGGCCGGCGAACTCGCCTCGGCCGCAGAGGCTTTCAACGACGTGACCTACGGCGAGCGGCCCGGTTCGGAATCCCAGTACCGGATGATCGCGGCGCTGGACGACAAGCTGGGCAGCCACATCGTGCGGCGGCAGGGCGAAGCCCCGCAGACCGAGGCGCCTCAGGCCTGGGTCGAGGTCCGATGACACCGCCCCCGTCGACCATGGTCGGCCCCACCGTGAGCCAGCGTTGGCGCGGACTGCGATGGGTGCTGCTCGCTCTCGCCGTCATCGTCGTCGTCGCCGCGGCCGGTACCTACCTCACCGCCCCTCGACCCGGCGGCAGGATGGAGGCGACGTCGACGTCCGCGGAAGGTGCCCGCGCCCTGGTGACTCTGTTGCGCGACTACGGCGTCACGGTCGTCGAGGCAGAGACCATCGCCGACGTCGAACGCGAGGCCCGGCCCGACAGCCTGCTCGTGGCAGCGCAGACATTCAACCTGTTCGGTGACTCACTGCTGAGCCGGCTGGCGGAGGTGCCGGGCGATCGTCTGCTTGTCGAACCGGTGGGCAGCACCCGCGAGCGACTCGCGCCCGAGATCCGCCGCGCGGAATCAACCAGCTACGGGGGCCTGGCACCCAATTGTGACCTGCGCGAGGCGAATCGGGCCGGAACGGTGCAGTTCGGGGTGGCCGACGCCTACCAGGCATCCGGGACGACACCGGTGACCCGCTGCTACGACGGCGTGCTGGCGCGCTACACCGCAGACGGCCGGACGGTCACCGTCGTCGGCAGCTCCTACTTCATGACGAACGAGGGCCTGCTCGAGGAGGGCAACGCCGCGCTGGCGATGAACCTCGCGGGCACGCGATCCCGGGTGGTCTGGTACGCGCCGCAGCGCGACGAGGGTCAGGACTCCGGCGGGAGCGCCACGGTTTCCGACCTGATCCCCCCGCAGGTGACCTGGGTGGTGTGGCAGCTGGTGCTGGCGGTGGCGCTGCTCGCGCTGTGGAAGGCGCGCCGGGTCGGACCTCTGGTGGCCGAGAGGCTGCCGGTGGTGGTGCGTGCCTCGGAGACGGTGGAGGGTCGCGGACGGTTGTACCG
>NZ_JBAUJR010000308.1:0-2616 GCF_049683935.1 Mycobacterium sp.
GCCACCACCCGTCGCCCCCGCGCGGCCACGAAAGAAACCCCGCCGCGTGCGCCGCGCGCTACGCATCATCGGAATCGTGCTGCTGCTGCTCGTGACGGCGACCGTCGCCGCGGGCATCTGGGTGGAGACGTCACTGACCCGCATCCCCGCCCTCGTCGACTATCCCGGCCGGCCCGCGCAGGGTGCCGGCACCACCTGGCTGCTCGTCGGTTCCGATGGCCGCGAGAACCTGTCGCCCGAGCAGCAGGCCGAGCTCGCCACGGGAGGCGACCTGGGCGCCAGTCGCACCGACACGATCATGCTCGTGCATCTGCCCGGGTTCGGCTCCAGCACCCCGGCCACGTTGGTCTCCATTCCGCGTGACTCCTATGTCCCGATACCGGACTACGGAAGCGACAAGATCAATGCGGCCTTCTCGATCGGCGGGGCCCCGCTGCTCGCTCAGACCGTGGAGCAGGCCACCGGGCTCCGCGTCGACCACTACGCCGAGGTCGGCTTCGCCGGGTTCGCGGGACTCGTCGACGCCGTGGGCGGGGTGACCATGTGCCCCGCCGAGCCGATCAATGATCCGTTGGCCGGCATCGACCTGCCCGCCGGCTGCCAGCAGCTCGACGGCCGCTCGGCACTGGGCTTCGTGCGCAGCCGCGCCACTGCGCGCGCCGACCTGGATCGGATGACCAACCAGCGTCAGTTCATGTCGGCGCTCGTCCAGCGCGTCGCGAGCCCCGCAGTCGTCCTCAACCCACTGCGCTGGTACCCGATGGCCCGCGCGGCCGGGGACACCATCACCGTCGACGACGGCGACCACCTCTGGGACCTCGTCCGACTGGGGTGGGCGCTGCGCGGGGACTCGACCAGAACCGTCACCGTGCCGATCGGCGAATTCACCGACAACGGGTCCGGCTCGATCGTGGTGTGGGACAGCGAGGCCGCGCAGCGCCTGTTCTCTGCGCTGGCCTCGGACACCGCCATCCCGCAGGACGTGCTCGACGCCGCCGACCCGTAGACACTAGTCGCGACCGGCGCCGGTCAGCCCGTTCTGCAGCCACACCTTGGTGCGGCCTGGATGGTTGGTCGCGATCCATGCCACCCCGATGTCTCGGCAGTACTGCACGTCCTCGTAGTGGTCGACGGTCCAGCAGTACAGGGCACGCCCCTGGGCGGCAGCCCGGTCCACCAACTCCGGGTGCTCGCGCAGCGTCGCGATCGACGGACCGACCGCAGTCGCGCCGACCGTCGTGGCCGCGCCGCCACCCAGGTAGCGCGACGTCTCACCGAGCAGGACGGTCGGCAGCATCGGCGCGGCGCGCCGGATCCGCCAGACGGCGGCCGCGGAGAAGGACATCACCACGGCCCGTGACAGGTCGGCCGACGCCGGCGACGCGATGCCGTAGCGATGCAGCAGCGCCAGCACTTTGCTCTCCACCAGCGCGCCGTAGCGGACCGGATGCTTGGTTTCGATGAACATCTTGACCGGCCGATTCCAGTCCAGCACCAGGGTGACCAGATCTTCGAGGGTCAGCAGACCGGTGTCGCCCTGGCTGCGGTCGCTGCGCCGGCTCGGGTGCCATGCGCCGTAGTCCAGCTCACGTAGTTGCGCGAGTGTCATCTCGCTGACCAGGCCGGTTCCGGTGGAAGTGCGTTCGACACTGCGGTCGTGCACACACACGAGGTGGCCGTCCTTGGTCAGCCGGACGTCACATTCGACGCCGTCGGCTCCCTGCTCGAGAGCCAGCTGATACGCGGCCCTGGTGTGCTCGGGGCGGTCCGCCGAGGCGCCGCGGTGAGCAACCACGAAGGGATGGCTGCCGAGGGTCTCGCCGGAGCTCATACCGCTATGCTGCCGGGTTCTGCCCTTCGGGCTCAACCGCAGACCCGGGTTTCGCGCCTTCCTCGGCCTTCGCATCGTCGGGGACCACCACCCACCGCCTCGAGGCCCGCTCCACCGGCTGACGCTCGAAACCGAGAAAGACCTGCAACGCCAGCAGCACCGCCGCGAGCCCCAGCAGGTAGGCCACGATCGTCGTCACGGTGTTGTTGGCGATGGCCTGCGGGTCGGTGGTGAAGCTGGTCGCAATCGAGAAGATCGACACGACGGTGCTGACCACCCAGACCGCCCACCACACCACGATCGGCCGACGCAGCCACTTCAGCCTCGTCTCGATGTCGGCCAACTCGATGACGTACACCGGCGCCCATGCCAGATTCACCACCGGGACAAGACACCCGGCGCGCAGTGCCCAGACCGACCGCGGTTCCTGATGGCCGTGGTGGGCGAAGGCGGCCGACCGCCGCGCGATCAGCCAGTTCGTCAGCATCAGCGCGCTCGCCACGACCATGAACATCGCGACGACGCTGACCGCGACGCCACCCCACGTCGCCGCTCCGGCCACCCACGGGTTCAGCAGGACGGTGCGGTTGACGATGAGCAACACATAGCGCACCAGGTGGATCAGCGCCGCGGCACCGAGCACCGCCATCGTCGCCACCAGCGTCCTCCGTACGGCATCGGCCGACGGACCCCCGCGCACGGCCTGCTGCTGCTCGGCCGGCACGTCGAACTGCTCGACAAGTCCCCAGCGGGGAACGCTCAGGTAGCGCGGCGTCGGGCCGAGC
>NZ_JBAUJR010000309.1:0-7284 GCF_049683935.1 Mycobacterium sp.
CGCACGAGTCCAGCGCCCCATCCAGGCCGCATTCGACCCCGCGACCGCCGAACGCCTCATCGCCGAACCCGGCGTGCATCGCCTCGGTCGGCACCTGCGCACCGCGGCGCTGGCGGGACTGTCACCGACAGATGTTCTTGCCTGGCACGCCCAGCAGCTCGAGGCCCGCGACATCGAGGTCACGGCCGCCAACCTCATCCGTGACGTCGTCCCGAAGATCACCGACGCCGCAGCCCGCGCGAACTCGCGGTGGGCGGACGAGCATGCCGCAACTCTGACCGAGCACTTCCCGATGGCAGTGGCGCTGGCCGAGCACTCGGACGATCCACGCTGGAACACCGCCATCGGGCGGATGCGCGAGTTGACCGATCACGGCGGCTACGACCTCGATCGACTCTGCACACAGATCACCGATGCCACCCACTCCACTCGACATGGCGCGGGGGTCCTGGCAGCTCTCGATGACATCGCACCGCCGCAGCGCAGTGCCGTCGACCCCGCAGCCCCAGCCTGGCTTCCCACCCCGGACCTCGACGCTCACGTGGTCGACCACGCAGCGGCCGATCGCCTCCACGCCGACTACGCCGCGATCACGGCAGAGCACGTCGAGCTCACCTCGCGGATCGCAGCGGCCGACGAACCCGACCGGCTGCCGGAGTTCGGATTCACCGCCCATCTCCCCGCCAGGCCCGTCGACGACGAACAACTCACCGCGGAATGGAACCGCACCGCCGCCGACATCGCTGCCTACCGCGACCGCGGCTCGGTCACCGACACCACCTCCGTGGCCGGTGACCGACCCGACGACCGCGCCGAACACGCCACCTTCAACGCTGTGCACCGCGACATCGACACCCTCGCCGAACACATCGACGAACACCACCGCGCACAACAGGAAGAACGCATTCGCCAACTGCGCGAAGAGCACGACATCGAACACCACCGCACCCTCACCGAGCACAATCCGGTCGTCGAGCACGACCGGCAGCGGCGAGGACCGCGGATGTAGGTTCACAGCGTCCCGTCGACGGACACGCGGAGCAGCACCTCGCACACACAGAGTGTCAAGGCAGCATTGACACCGCTATCTGTAAAGGCTATATTTACACGTGGATATCACGGACTCGGCTTACAAGCACGGCGTCGTCCACGCCGACATCATGCACGCATTCGACAACCAGGTTCGCTACATCGAATACGAGTACGCCGGCGAGGACCGGGTGCTGCTGATCGGACCGGACACCGCCGGGCGAATGCTCGAACTGGTCGCCGTACCGGTCGACGAGCCGAACCGGATCATCCACGCAGACAAACTGCGTCCGAAGTTCTACGACTATCTGAGGTGAACGACATGCAGACCATCAAGCACACCGACACCGACGTCACCGGCCTCGACGCACTCGATCCCAACGCACACGACGCCCGTGACGCGAAGAACCTGCGACGCATCATCGCCGCACGCAAAAGCGTCGACGACGCCGACGCAGAACTACGTGCAGCGGTCACCGCGGCACGCGATGCCGGCGACTCCTGGGCCGTCATCGGGCTCGCGCTCGACACCACCCGCCAGGCGGCGTTTCAGCGTTTCGGATCTGCCAGTAGAGAGCGCACTGCGAAGTAATTCGTCTCACTGTCCAGCAGACCCAATGTGTCGGTGGCAGGTGCTACAAACGCTGGCATGAACACCAACGACGCGGAAATTGACCACCTCATGGGATGGTCGGCCTGGGATTGGATCCTCAACACATTGCTCATCTTCGGGTGGGTTCTCGCCACCGTCGCCATTCTCTTCGTTGCGTTCTGCGCCTTCGCGGCCGCAGGAGACATCCTCGAAAATGTCCCCGGGCCGGCGTTCGTAGCGACCATCGTCGGTGTCCTGGCCGCAGTAATCGGGGCCGCCGCGACGTTCGTTGGTCTCTACTTCACCCTCCAGGGTTACATCGAGCAGGTGTTCGCCGTACTACGCCACTGCACGAGCTGGGCCCGGTCGCTGCTGATGACGGTGTTCGTGGCTGCGGTCCTCGTCGGCGTCGTATTCGCGATCGCACGCCGCACCGCTCAGTCCGCGGACTGGAGGGTCGTGCTCGGCGTGCCCGCTCTGTGGATCGTCATAGCGGCGGGAGCATTTCTTTGGGACGGTGCCTACCGGGTCGCGGCGTGGGTCCCGACCACGCTGGGTGGATTGGGTGCGATGCTCTTGGTGGGAATTGCAGTGGCTTTCGCTATGTCGCAGAAGGATTCGGCGCGGTAGCGGACGCCCGACCATGCACAAGCCGTGCCGGGGCAACGCCGAATCGTGTGCGTCAGTCGGTGCCGTCGGCCGGTCGGTACATCCCTGCCTGATCGTCGTACTCCCACCGGTGGCCGCTGATGTCGACGGCGCTGAAATCGTCGGCGGGATCCTCCGGGACCGCTTCGCCGGCGTCGATCAAGAGCAACACATCGTCGAAGGTCATTTCGGTGATCTCGTCGTCGGTTCCGTCCGCCGTCGGTGGGCCGGCGACTCGCAATGATCGCTGATCGACGTCGGCGGCAATGAACTCGGCCAACTCGGGGTCGGTCGGTGCCGGGGTCGGACGGTAGCCGCACGTGTCGCCGAGACATTCCTCGAAGCTGGTCACGGACTTCATGCGGGACATCAGCGGCCAGAGCACTTGGTAGTGCCAGGCCGCCATGCCGCCGTGGTAGATGTTCTTCTTCGTCCACTGGTATGCCTCACGATGGGCGTACATCGCGGCGGTCAGCTCCTCGAGGAGCGGGGGGTGCCGGAACCAGCACTTCTTGATCACGCGGCCGAGGTCGTATCGGGCGCGCACCTGCTCCACCCACGGCACCAGCTCCGACCACAGCTCCCGTGCACTGTCCTGATCGAGGTGTGCCCAATCTGCCGGTCCTGGAACATATTCGGGAATGCTCACGGCTTCTCCCCGGCGCAGAACGCATCGAATGCCGCTTGGTTGGCGCGGACGCGCCGCGCGAGGGCAGGCACGTCCCACACAGAGGGCACGTGCAGTTTGATCGGTTTCGATCCGCGGTACACCAGCAGCCCTTGATCGGCGTTCATCGCTCGAATCTCGCTGCCCGCCATCACCGGCACCGACCGCGGCCCGGACATGCGGGAGGCGCTGGTGTATTCGTCGCGCATACCCAACCCCTTCGAGATGGTGGCCAGCTCGTCGGCATCACCGAGACCGGGCAGATACAGACGGGCCGGGGAGTCGTTGGACAACTGGTGGCCGGCGACATGACCCCACCGCTGTTCGTTTTGCAGCCGCGAGTGCACCCCGGCCCAGATCTGGATTCCGCGGCCACCGGAGTCGGTGATGAGCGAGGGCATCTTCGGGATCGCTGCGACGTTGTTCATCTCGTCGAGCACCATGCGCAGCGGCGGGTCGATCTTGTCGTCGGGCTGGGTGAGCCCGTATGTCTTGGCCACGTGGTAGAGCTCGGCCGACAGGACGGTAGTGATCGCTGCCGCCGACTCGCTGCCGCCGTCCGAAATCAGATAGACCGTGTTCGTGCCTTCGGTGATCAGCGACTCCAGGTCCACCGATTCACGGCGCGGCACGTTGACCGCGCGCATCAATTTCGGTGATGCGAGCGGCTCGAGAAGACGTGTGCAGGCGCTGATTACGTCGTCGGACGAATCCGACTTCGATTCGAGCGCCTGACTGAGCTCGGCATCCCAGTCCGGCAGATCGGCCGACAGAATGTCGTGGACGATCCGCACATCACGCGAGGCGGCCCAGACCCTCACCGTCACCAGATCCGCGTCCAATACTGCCGCGGCATAGAGATATCCGCGCATGAGCATCGCCGCTTTGCCGTTCCAGTAGCTCGCATTCGAGGTACCGTCCATCGGCATGGCCTGCACCAGCGCCGCGGCGCGACGCATCGCGACCTCCGGGTCCTCGCACCCGTGCAGAATCGACCAACGCATCGGGTTCGGGACCGCGGTCAATCCTTCGGGATCGAACACCTCGACCCGTCCGCGCTCGTTCCGCTCGGCCCACGTTGCCCGAAGCAGGTCGCCGCGCGTCGACGTCGCCACGACCGTCCCGACGGCGTCGACGACCGCGCGCCAGAACATCCGCCAGGTCTTACCGGAACCGGTAGGGCCCTCGACCAGGATGCCATCGCGGTACTGCAAGGTCACCGGCTGCGTCTTGTCGTCGTATAGCGTCCCGATGCGGGTTGCCTCGACTGCCGCGTCGATCGTGCGTAGGGGCCGGTCGGCCAGGCTCAACCGGGTCTTCTTCGCCGTCTGTGCTGCGGACTTCGGGTCCATTCCGTTGCGGACGAGCTCGTTACGGTCGGCGAAGCCGCTCGCACGCACTCGCCGGGCTGCTTTACGGGCCATGTTCTTCGCCGAGACGACCGCCCCGAGCAGCGTGCACGCGGACGCGATGACGCCGATGCACAGCCACGTCAGGACCGCGCCGCCCGGCTGAGCACCTACCGGCCACGCCGACGCGGGATCGCCTGGGTTCATGAACAGGCCTGCCACCACCGGAATCACCCCGTAGATACCGGCGGGCAGTGCGGGACCGGTGCCGGCGACGAGACCGGACAGGTAGCCGCCGCCGACCACGGAAACGAGCCCGCCGGCGACGAAACCTACGACGGGCCCGGTGCCGTAGGGAAGGACCGGGGGAGTGGGGCGAAGTTCCGGTGTGGTCATCGAATGCCCCGATCGTGTTCTGCGAGTGCCTGTATGGCTGATTCGTGCAGCGCTGCCCAATCCTCGTTCTCGAGGAGCGGCGAGGTGCCACGTCGACCGATCTCGACGACGGTGGCGGAGAGCGCTCGTTGCGCAACTTCGGCGAGGCCGGCACCGGCCGGGTTCGTCATCCACTGCGCCATAGCGGCGATTCGGTCTTGGTTGAACAGCCGCAGCTCGAGGTCATCGTCGCTGAGGCGAGACAGATCGTCGGCGGCGGGTGTGCTGGTGGGGGGTGTGTTCATGGCAGAGGTCTTTCGGAGGTAGGAGGTGGAGGATGGCCGGTGTCGACTCGGTGTGGTCATCCGGTCTCCCAGATCCCGCGCCAGTCGGACTCGATCGACAGGATGTCGGTCACGTGCGCGATCAGATCGTCGACGCCGTGGGTGATATCGAGTCCGTAGATGCCGATGGCATCGGGCTCCAACAGCAAGCCCCCGTCCTGGTCGACCTCGAGACCGACATCGAGGTAGGCGGTCAGTCCGGCGGACTCGATCGTTTCGAAGGCTTCCGCGATCTCGGGCCACGTAGCTTGCCGCCGCGCTGCGGCGTCGCCGGTGGGCAGCGCCACCTCGCCGGGGTAGGCGGCGAGCAGGCTCGGCCAGGGGATCGGTGCGTTCGTCCGTGCCAGCAGTAGCGACGCGGCCAACTCCGCACTGTTGCGTCCGGTCAGGGCACCGGCCGTGGCCTCACGCAGCCAGTCCGGTACGTCCGCGTCCGCGGTGAACCTCCCCCGCTCGTCACCGTCGATCGAGGTCCAGTCGACGTGCGAGCGCAGTTCGGTGAACCTGCGGTGAGCGCGCGGGCTCCACTTCGCCCAGTACCGTTCGCAGGACTCGGTAAGTTCGGTGCGCGTTTCCTGTAGTGCGCGTGCGCAAGGCAGGCAGTGGGGATCGGTGTGGAAGACGTCGACCGACCACGCTCCGGTGGGTGCACCGCCCGGCTCGCCGGGGAGTGTGGCCCTGCTCACCCAGTTACCGAACCGGGGAACGGTAGGTGCCACGGTGCCGGTGATCTCCTGGAAAGGAGCGGCACCGAGAACAGGCACCAGGTCGCACACGAGCCACACGGCAGGGTCACCGACGCTCCAGTGGGCGGGACCGAGTCGAGAATCGATGTTCGTTCGGGTCGGGGGTGGCACCGTCCGTCCGGAGTAGCATGTGGGGCCTGTCATCTCGGAATCCACATGCACGCTTGGACGCAGTCGAAGATTTCGGTTCGCACGCTCGTCTCGAGGTCGGCGGCGTACGTGCCGGGATCGAGGCCGGGGACTGGCGAAGCCCGCCCGAGCCAGACCACACTGCGGGCCTGCACGAGTGCACGGCTGGGGATTCGAGAGAGCTGGAGCAGTACCGATGCCTCTCGATAGAGTTCCTCGACCAACGGCGGCAACTGCACCGTCCAGGACGGTGCCGTGCTCTCCTTGCCGGAGCTGCGTTCGCGGCTGTGAGCGTCCTCGTCGAGTGCTGCTGTCCCGGTTCGCAGAGCAGCGGCGTATCTGTCGAGCACGCGGCGTCCGGGAAGTCTGTGGCCGGGGAGCGCGGGGAGCGTGCGTACCGTGTCCGCGATCGCCCGCTGCCCGTGCACCTCGAGTGCCCACGCAGGGGCGGTGCGCAGCATCCAGTCCAGCAGCGCGTTGACGCTGGACCACCGATCGGCGGGAAACACGAACGGATCGTGGGTGGCGAGTGTGTGCGCCTTCGCACCCGCGTCGCGTGGGTCGAGCAAGCGGCTCGGATACGGGACGTCGCCGCCGGTATCGGTGTCGATCACCCATGAGCGGGGTCGGGCGGGCGACGGGGGAGGAGTAGTGGTCATGGCGGGTCAGTCCTTCACGACATCGAGTGGCGGGGGAGGTGAGTTGAGGTATCTGCGGACCAGTTCGGTGCCGGAGATCGGGCTCGTCGACGGTGTCGATCGACGATGGAGGACGGCCGAGCAGAGGGTGTCGAGGCGCGTGATCGACGCGATGTCACGTTGCGGGTCCAGTGCGGCGATGTTGGCGCGCAATTCGACGATGCGGGTGTAGCGATCGACCGCGGCGCGGTCACTGTCGCTGATGTCGGCGCTGCGGTCGACCTGGATGCAGCCCCGCTCGGTCGCTGGTGCGATGTCGCCGCCGAACCGGTACGCCAGGACCCCGGCCACCCGCTCGGCGTCGTCGCTGCCGTAGAACCCTATCGAGGTTCTGTTGTGCGGCAACGGTTCCGGCCGAATGCTGCACAGGCGAACCTCCACCGTCTCGGGGTTGTCGACCCGTGATGGATGCACCGGCGAGGCGACGGCGTTGCTCAGTGTGGAGATCTCGGCCGTCAGAGCTGCGGGCAGCGGCAACCTCGCACGCCTCACCCCGAGGCTGTATTCGTCGAGAATCGCCAGAGCGCAGGCTGTCTCGGCTATCGAGCCCGTCACGGACACTTCGTCCCACGCGCGGAACATGCCCTCCGATGCCGAATCGAGTGCCGCTGTATCGGAGTCGAAGACGGTGAAGTCGAGTGAGACCAGCGTCGCCCAGGACTGCGCGGCGTGTGTCAGGGCGAATGCCGTTGCTGCCGAACGAGAAC
>NZ_JBAUJR010000310.1:0-8830 GCF_049683935.1 Mycobacterium sp.
CTGGACGCCTGGCGGTAGTAATCCTTGAGCTCGAGGTCCTTGTTGCGCAACGCGATCGCCGAACCAGGGATGCTGGCGGGGCCTTGCGTCGCCTCCTGCTGCGCCTGCTGACGCGCCTCGGACAACCGCTGACCGACCCTGGCCCCGAACGCGAGTTGGAAGTTGATCCGCGCGGTGATCGTCGGGGTCGGCCGGTGCGCGCCTGAGGCGATGTAGTCCTTCGACGCGCGGACCATCTGCATGACGAGGCTGGTGTAGAGCGCGTGGCTGGCGTCGATGTCCTCGGCGAACCCGTAGGCGTAGACGAACGTCGAGTTCGACGCGATGTCGCATTTGACGTCGTTGGCCGCGGCGATCACCACAAAAAGCTGCACGTAGGTGCGCAGGCCTTTGGCCCCGGGATCACCGATGGTGATGGTGCGCTGCACCGGGGTCTGCGCCTGGGTGCGCTTGTCCGCGTGACTTCGCGCCACGGCGAGGTCGATCGAGGCCGCGGTGGCCAACCGCTGCGCAGCTGCCATGAACGCATCGGCTTCGTGTTGGTTGTCGGTGCCCTCGGCCTGGCGCAACAGCGCGGCGATCCGGGCCAGCATCTTGTCGTCGGTACTCATGTTCGCGAGGCTAAGGGACCAGTACGACTTTTCCACGGGTGTGGCCCGCCTGCAGATAACGATGCGCTTCTGCGGCCTCCCCGAGCGAAAACACCTTGTCCACCGTCACTTCCAGCTTCCCTTCGGCGGCCAGTTCGAGCAGCTTCGGCCGGGCGGCGTCGCGGATCTGCTGGCCACCGTCCGCGCCGGTCAGCGCCGCGATCCCGAGTTCGGCGGCCCTGCCGAAGCCGACGATCGTGGCGATCCGGCTACGGTCGGCCACCAACTCGACCGAGGTGTCCAGGGCTTCGTCGGTTCCCGCCAGGTCAAGTGCCGCGTCCACTGCGCCGATGGTCCGCACCCGGTCGAGCAGTCCGGGGCCGTAGGCGACCGGGTGGGCGCCGTATCCGCGCAGCTGATCGTGCCTGCCGGGGCTCGCGGTGGCGATCACGAGGGCACCGCGAGCGACGGCGAGTTGCACCGCCATCAGACCCACGCCGCCACTGGCGCCGTGGATCAGCACGGTATCGCCTGTCCCCACATCCGTTTTCATCAACAGGTGCCAGGCTGTACCGGCGACCAGGATGAGGCCGGCTGCCTGTTCGAAGCTCAGGCCGTCCGGCTTGTGCCCGACGTCGCTGCCATCGACAAGAACCTGTTCGGCGTAGCCGCCTCGGACATTCGTGGCGATCACCTCGTCGCCGACGGCCAGCGGACCGGTGTAGCCCTGGGCACCGGACCCGGTCGCCACGACCACGCCGGCCACCTCCATACCCACCGGCATCGGCAACGCGGCCGGGTCGCTGCCCATCGCGCCGCTGTACAGCTTGTAGTCGACGGGGTTGGTCCCAGCGGCGCGCACATCGAGGAGCACCTGGCCGGTACCCGGTTCGGGAAGCACGATGTCCTGTATCACAAGGACTTCGGGCCCGCCGTAGCTCTGGGCCACCACCGCTCTGGTCATCTCGGGAAGTGTAGCCCGCGGCAGGCGGTCACCTCTCGGCGAAGACGTCCAGAGCGGCGACCAACTGCGGCGACAGCGGATCCTGCCTGGCGTAGTTGGCGATGCTGTCGGTGGGGTCGTCGCGCAGCACGTGGCTGACACCGGAGAGTTCGACGACCGTCAGCGCGGTGTGCGCCAACGCATCGGCAAGCGGTCGGACGGCCTCGCAGCGTGCCTGGCTGTCGGCATCCGAACAGGTCAGCAGCACCGGCGTGCCAGCGGGCACCGCGGCCGCCAGCGCCAGCGGATCGATCCTGTCGGCTTCGACGACGGCGTTCACGTTTCCCGGGTTCACGATCGACACCAGGCCGTCGGGCAGCGTCTCGGGAACCGTGCCCTCGGTCCGGATCTGCTCGACCGCGGCCCGCCACGCCGCCACCGTCTCCGGCGTCCCGTCCGCGGTCACACGGTTGGTGATGATGTCGAGGTAACGGCCCGGCAGCGGCTGAAACAGGGCCAGCGAGTGCACCTTCGGCGCGGCGGGGTCGTTGTCACCGGCCAGTGTCATCGCGTGGATGGCGCCCTCGCCCAACGCGTAGACCGACAGCCGCTCCGGATCACTGGCGGGGCGGTCGGCGAGGAAGCGGAGAGCCGATGCGGCGCCCGCGGTGTAGACAGCGCTTCCGACGTCCTGCGGATTCTGCGCGTACGGACCCAGCCCGGTCCTGCCGGTGCCGACCTTGTCGTAGCGCAGGCTGGCGACGTCGCGGTCCGACAGCAGTTCCGCGAGCTGACGCATGTTGCCGATCGGACCGGCGACCTGGTTGTCGCCGTTGCGGTCGGTGTTCCCGCTTTCGGAGATCAGCAGCACCGCAGGAGCAGGTTCTCCTCCGGAGAGGTGGCGGTATGTGCCGTGCAGCGTCAACCCGTCGGCCTCGAACGTCACCTCCTCGTCAACCCAGGTGGGCTGCTCCGGGGCATCCGAGGAGCAACCCGCGATCAGTACCGCAAGCGAAAAAAGCAGTCCAGCAATGGCTTTCACAGCTTCGCCTCTATCCACGCAGTGACGTCGTCGAGCACCAACGCTTTCTCGGGCTCGTTGAACACCTCGTGATACAGACCCGGGTACACCTTGAGATGCACGTCGGTGCAGCCCACGCATTCCACCAATTTCTTGCTTCCCTCCACGGGGATCAGCCGGTCCTGATCACCGTGCACCACGAGCAGCGGTGCGGTGATGATGCCCGCCCGCTGCGGCATCGACTCGCCGACGCCGATCAGCGCCCGTGCGATACCGGCAGGCAGCTTGCCGTGGTGGACGAGCGGGTCGGACTCGTAGGCCGCGACGACGGCGGGGTCCCGGGAGACCGCGTCGGCGGGAAGGTCCTCCACCGGGGTTCCCGGGGCCAGCCTGCCCAACATCTTGGCCACCCGCACCATCACCGGCGACACTGACGCCTGGGCGTCGACCGCGGGTCCGGACAGCACCATCGCGGTGTAGTCGCCCGGGTGCTCGACCCCGTAGGCGAACACGATTCCGCCGCCCATGCTGTGACCCACCACGATGCGGGGGAGGTCGGGGTGCTCGGTGGCGGCGATGCCGACCAGCGTGTGGAAGTCACCGGTGTACTCGGACATGTCGCGCAGATACACCCGCTTGCCGCCGGACCGGCCGTGACCGCGGTGATCCAGCGCGTACGTGACCAAACCGGCGTCAGCGAACCGGGCGGCCACATGGTCGTAGCGCCGGGCGTGTTCGGCGTACCCGTGGGCGAGGATCACCACCCCGCGGGGTACCGGGTGGGGTGGCGGGAAACTCCCAGCGTCCGGCGTCCACACGTCGTAGACGATCCGGACGCCTCCGATGCCATCGAAACTGCGTTCGCTGTGGGTCACGGGCATCCACGGAGACTATCGGGCGGGGGTGGCCACCCTCGGCCGCGATGACCCTGTTCTTGTCAGACCCACTGCGTAAACTCCGATTCGTGACTGTCCTGGCCCTCGACGACACTAGTGCCGAAGACGCGTTTCTCGCCGACGCGCAGCGTTATCGGCGGGAGTTGCTCGCACACTGCTACCGGATGACAGGTTCGCTGCACGACGCGGAGGATCTGGTCCAGGAAACCTATCTACGGGCGTGGAAGTCCTACAAAGGGTTCCAGGGCAAATCCTCGGTGCGAACGTGGCTCTACCGGATCGCCACTAACACGTGTCTGACGGCGCTGGACGGGCGTAAACGGCGGCCGCTGCCGACCGGCCTGGGAGCACCGGCCTCCGATCCCACCGCCGACATCGTCGACCACAGCGAGATCCCGTGGTTGGAGCCGCTGCCGGACACCCCGCGGGAGGATCCGTCGGATCCATCGGTGATCGCCGAATCCCGCGAGTCGGTTCGCCTGGCGTTCGTCGCAGCGCTGCAGCATCTGTCTCCGCGCCAGCGTGCTGTGCTCGTCCTGCGCGAGGTGTTGCAGTGGAAGGCGGCCGAGGTGGGCGAGGCCGTCGGCGTCTCCACCGCGGCCGTCAACAGCCTGCTGCAGCGGGCTCGCGCTCAACTCGACGAGGTGCAGCCCAGCCGCGACGATCAACCCGCACCACCGGACTCGCAGGAGGTCGCGGATCTGCTGGGCAAGTACATCTCGGCGTTCGAGAGCTACAACATGGACCAGTTGGTGGAGCTCTTCACCGCCGACGCCGTCTGGGAGATGCCGCCCTTCGACGGCTGGTACCAGGGTCCCCGCAACATCGTCACGCTGTCGAAGACGCACTGCCCCGCCGAGAAGGCCGGCGACATGCGATTCCTGGTCACCACCGCCAACGGCCAACCGGCCGCCGCGCTCTACATGCTCAACCCCCATACCGGCGCGCACGAGGCGTTCCAGCTGCACGTGCTCGATGTGCGGCCCGCCGGCATCGCCCATGTGGTGGCCTTCAAGGAGATCGGGTTCTTCGAGAAGTTCGGGCTTCCCTCCTCGTTGTGAGGCCGTTCAGTCGGTCGACGACTGAGACGCGGGCTTCCCCGGCTTGATCCTGGCCAGGACCGTTTCGATCGCGGAGCCGAAGGCCCGCAGCTGCGCGTCGGACAGGCCGTCGAACACCGCGGTGCGCACCAGTTCCACGTGCCCGGGGGCGGCGGTCTCCAGTGCGGACCGGCCTTCGTCGGTGATGCTCACCGTCGCACCCCGGCGGTCTTCGTCGTGCCCTTCGCGGTGCAGCAGACCACGCCCCCGCATGCGGCGCAGCTGGTGCGAGACCCGACTCTGTTCCCACCCGATCAGATCGCCGAGTTCGTTGATCCGCATCGGTCCGCGCTCCGACAGCGCGACCAGGACGTCGTAGTCGGACAGCGAGAGCTCACAGTCCTGTTGCAGCTGACGGTGCATCGCGGTCTGCAGGCTGCCGGTCATCGCCAGGTAGTTGCGCCAGATCCGCTGCTGCTCGTCGCTGAGCCATTCCATGAGCCCACCCTACCGGAATACATGACGTGTCATCCATGTTGTCGGGTCGAGTACGGCCACCTAGGCTGACACAGACTCCCGAGGAGTGAACGTGATGACCAGTGCCCAGTCCATCGTCGACATCCGACGTGCCGGCGACCGCGCCAAGACCAAGATCGCCTGGCTGGACTCCAAGCATTCGTTCTCGTTCGGCAGCCATTATGAGCCCGAGAACACCCATCACGGACTGCTTTTGGTCAACAACGACGATGTGGTGAAGCCCGGCACCGGGTTTGACACCCATCCGCACCGGGACATGGAGATCGTGACCTGGGTGATGCGCGGGTCGCTGGTCCACCAGGACTCCACCGGCCATTCCGGCGTCATCTACCCGGGGCTGGCCCAGCGGATGTCCGCGGGCAAGGGCATCCTGCACTCGGAGAAGAACGACTCCTGGACTCTGACCGGACAGCAATCCCACAGTGCCGTTGACTCTTCGGGCAAGCGCCTCATCGCCGAGCCGGTGCATTTTGTCCAGATGTGGGTCGTGCCCGACGAATCGGGCATCACACCGGGCTACCAGCAACTCGAGATCGACGACGAACTGCTGCAGGGCACTCTGGTGCCGATCGCCTCGGGCATGCCGGAGCACAGCGATGCCGCCGCCATCACGATCCGCAACCGCTACGCCGCGTTGCACGGTGCGCGCCTGGCGCCGGGCCAGAGCGTCGAACTGCCGGAGGCTCCGTACCTGCATCTGTTCGTGCCCCGCGGTGAGGTCGTCCTCGAGGGCGCCGGCCCATTGCATGAGGGTGACGCGGTGCGGTTCACCGCAACCGGCGGCCAGCGCGTCACCGCCACCCAACCCGCCGAGATACTCGTCTGGGAGATGCATGCGACACTCGCTGCGGCATAAGCACACCGGAGCAGTTCTGCTGGGGATGGTGCTGCTCGCAGGCTGCACCACCACAGCGGAGACACCGACGACGACGTCGGCACCGTCGACCACGCCGTCGGCCCCACCTGCTGCACCTCCCGTCACCGGGACGTCGACGGTGACGGTCGAGGTCGGACCCGACCTCGCCGACGCACCGTTCGACGAGCCCCGCCAGGCTGTGGTGCCGCAGGGGTGGACGATGTCGGTATGGGCACGGACCTCCAAGCCGCGACTGGCGGTCTGGACCCCCGACGGTGATCTGCTGGTGTCGATCCCCAGCGCCGGCAGGGTGCTTCGCTTCGAGCCTGCGCAGGACGGGGCACCCGAGGAATCGGTGCTCCTCGACGGCCTCGACCAGCCGCACGGACTGACCTTCTCAGGATCGACTCTCTATGTGGCACAGAGTGATCAAGTTGATGCCTACGACTACGCCGCCGGAGCTGCGACCAACCAGAGAACCGTCGCGGGTGGCATCCCGGACGGACGAAGCCCCGAACTGCGAGGCGCCTACTCGCACGCGTTGAAGAGCGTGGCGGTCGGCCCCGACGGGGCGGTGTACTTCTCCATCGGCTCGACGGGCAACATCTCCGCTGAGGACCGCACCGCCGACCCCCCGCGAGCGACGATCATGCGGGTACCGCCGGGAGGTGGACCGGCCGCACCGTTCGCGACCGGCGTGCGAAACGGCACCGGCCTCGCGATCGCACCCGATGGTGCGGTGTGGACGGCGAACAACGGGCGGGACAACGTCGCGTTCCCCGAGCCCGGACCGGACTATGGACAGGTCGTTCCGGAGTACGTCGACGACCATCCGCCCGAGCAACTGGCGAAGTTGACTCCCGGTCGTGAATTGGGTTGGCCTTACTGCAATTCCGACGGCGGTCCCGCCGACCTGCCGTTCATCCGGGACGTGCAGACCAACCCCGACGGTGAGCTGATGGACTGTGCGTCGTTGCCGCCGGTGGAGCAGAGCTTCGGCGCACACTCGGCACCGCTGGGGCTGAGCTTCGTCGACGGCGACCTGCCTGAGCCGTACGCGACCGGGGCGCTGGTCGGGGTTCACGGGTCCTGGAACAGGCAACCTCCGCGGGCGCCGGAGGTGTCGTTCTATCCGTGGCGAGACGGCGGACTGGGCGACCAGCAGACGCTTGTCGGCGGCTTCCAGGCCGAGGACGGGTCACGGTGGGGCCGGCCCGTCGACGCGATCGCCGGACCCGACGGCGCGGTCTACATCACCGATGACGACGCCGACGCCATCTACCGACTCGCGCCGCCCGGCTAAGCCGATTGCGCCAGCCGGTTGAGGACGGTGGTCATCTGCTTCTCGGTGTCACCGGCGCGTTTCTCGAACGCCCGCTTCATCACCGGGTTGAGCAGCTTGGCCGCGCCGTACATCTCCAGTTCGGCCTCGTAGGTGATCATCGATCCGGCGCCGTCGGCCTCGACGGTGATGCTGTCGACCGCGGTCGACGATTTGTTCTCGCCGATGAACACCACCTTGTGGTCGGAGAGTTCCTCGAGTTTGAAGGTGTGCTCTGCCCTCCGCCCGAAGAGCTTGGACACGTTGTGCCAATAGGAACCCTCGGCGACCGGACCGGTGTCGACGCGCTCACAACTGCGGGTTCCGGGATCCCATTTCTCGGCGTTTGCGAAGTCCTTGAGGTAGTCCACCACGACGCTGGGCGGCGGGCTGACGATGAACCTTCGTGAAACGGTGGCCATCGTCATCGGATACCCATCTCGCAACATCCTCACCCTCGATGTACCGGACGTCATCAGCCTTGCACCCGATCATCAGCAAACGCCGCAGCGACCCGCCCGGAATCGAACTGTGATGCCAATGTGACGAAAGTTGACAGTGTGTCTACTGGGATTATTGTTAGCTTGCCGACTTCCGTCGGCCGCCCATCTGCCGTGAGGAGCCGCCGTGCCGACTCCCGACGCAAACTTTCGGCGCATCGCGACGCGTCGTCGGGCACTGGCTACTGCGATGGTGTGCGCCGTGCTCGCCACCTCGACGGGCGTTCCGGTCGCGTCGGCCGCCGGAGCACGCGAACTGCTTGCGGGTGCGATCGCCAACACCCGCGGCTCCTACCTCGTCTACAACTTCGGCAGCGGATTCCCCGCCCCGATGCTCAACGCCGGCGGTTCCTGGTACGAGATGAACAACGGCGGCCGGCTGATGATCATCAAGGCGGCCTCGCAGCGCCTGGCACCGCGACTGCTCGCCGACTCACACACCGGCTACCAGGCCCGCTGCGAGCGTGACCCGCGCGCACGCACCGGCGAAGGGCTGTGGCAGGCCTCGGAGATCTATCCCCCGCTGCAGGCATGGCAGGCGCTGGGCCAACCCACGATCGCGATCAACGCCAACTTCTTCGACGTGCGCGGACAGCAGGGTGGGTCCTGGAAGTCGACCGGTTGCAGTTCACCGCTGGGCGCCTACGTCGACAACACCCGCGGGCTGGGGCGTACCAACAACGCGGTGACGGGCACGCTGGCCTATGCCGGCAAGCAGGGGTTGTCCAACGGGAACGAAACGTGGACCGCGCTGTCGACGATGATCATGCCGGTGGCCGGCGCGCCGTTCGTGGTGGCGCCGAAGAGCCCGGACGATTACGACGCGGCGTCTCCGGTCATCAAGGATCTGATCGACAAGGGCACCAGGTTCGTCGCCGTCGCCGGTCTGGGACTACTGGCGCCCGGCGACACCGGCCAGCTGAACGACCCCGGCCCGAGCGCGGCACGCACCGCGATCGCCTACGCCCGGGACCGCGACGAGATGTACGTGTTCCAGGGCGGCAACTACACCCCCGACCAGATCCAGGATTTGTTCCGCGGCGTGGGCAGCGACACCGCCGTGCTGCTCGACGGCGGCGGCTCCTCGGCGATCGTGTTGCGCCGCGACACCGGCGGCATGTGGGCC
>NZ_JBAUJR010000311.1:0-32818 GCF_049683935.1 Mycobacterium sp.
TTCTCCGGCCGCGCGGCCGGTCGGGCCGCCGCCCGCGACGTCGGCTGAGGGCGAATCCGGCGCGAGACACGACGCCGAGGGGGTGTCAGCGCGCCCGATTCACTCAGAACTGCGTGCCGCTCTCCGGTTCGAGGACCTGGAAGTCGGTGTCGGTCATCTCCGACAACCGGCCGTAGTAGATGGGCCGGGCGATCGGGTCCACGATCGCCTGGTGGATCGGCACCGCGTGGGTCGGCGCGACCGCACGCAGGTAGTCGACGGCTTCTGAGATCTTCATCCACGGCGCCGCGGCGGGCGTGGCCAGCACGTCCACCGGCTCGCCGGGGACGAACAGCGCATCGCCGGGGTGCATCAGCTTCGCCGGGTGCTCACCGTCGCCGACGAGATACGAGATGTTGTCGATGATCGGGATCTCCGGATGGATGACCGCGTGCTTGCCGCCGACACCCCGCACCGTCAGATGTCCGACCGACAGAGTGTCGCCGACCTGGACCGCCTGCCACGGTGCGCCCAGCTGAGCTGCTGTCTGCGGGTCCGCGTAGAGGGTTGCCTGCGGATTGGCCTCGATGAGCGCGGGCAGCCGCTCGGTGTCGGCGTGGTCGGGGTGTTGATGGGTGATCAGGATCGCCGACAAACCGGTGATGCCCTCGAAGCCGTGGGAGAAGGTGCCCGGGTCGAACAACACCGTCGTCGCGCCGCCGATGCCCTCGCCCGGTGCTCCCGGAAAGCTGGCCAACAGGCATGAATGTCCGAAGTGTGTGAGCTGCATCCCTATATTGTTGCGCGCAGGGGGTAGGTCTACGTGAGATTGATGCTCGCGCTGGTGGTGGCGGTCTGCGGACTCGTGGTGGTCCCGGGCACGGCACGCTCCGTGCCGGGGATTTGTCCGCCCTTCTGTGACGCGATCCCCGACGCCGCGTGGATCGAGTCCAGTTCCCTGCCGCTGTACCCGGTCTACCGCTGGCCGGGCCTGGCAAGGCTGGCGGTTGACGCGCCCGCACCCCGGTTCGGGTTCGAGGGGTGGTGTGCGAGTCCGACCGCAGCCGACGATCCCCGGGACTACGTGGTTGCCGCCCGCGCCGAGGTGAGCAATCCCGACGGGCAGTGGAACCTGCGGGTGCAGGTTCTGCACTGGCGGGGCCCGGTGTCCACCGGGGGCCCGCTCGCTCTGGAGACGCTGGAGAAGGCCCGGATGGCTCTGGCGCTGTGCCACCTCACGGCGCCCGCAGTGTCACCGTCGATGACCAGCAGCGATGCGGAGCGGCTTGCGACGGTGATCAGCGACGGTGGCCGCCGGGTCATGCACGCCTACCTGGTGGCGGACCCGCGCAACAGTTCCCTGGTCGAGGTGGCGCTGTGGTCGACGTTGCCCACCGCCGTCGAGTGGTCGGTGGTGCCCGACACCGAGGTTTTCGACGCGATGGCAGCGCCGCTGTGTGCCGCCTACCTGGGCTCATGCCGGTGACGCGGGGCCGCTGCCCCCGCAGGTAGAGTGAGCGCGTGGCAAAAGTGGTGGTACACGTCATGCCGAAGACCGAGATCCTCGACCCGCAGGGGCAGGCGATCGTCGGCGCTCTCGGCCGCCTGGGCTTCGACGGAGTCTCAGATGTGCGGCAGGGCAAGCGATTCGAACTCGAAGTCGACGACAGCATCGACGACGAGAAGCTCGCCGAGATCGCCGAATCGCTCCTGGCGAACACCGTCATCGAGGACTGGACCGTCAGCAGGGAACTCCCCGGAGGCACCGCATGAGCGCCCGTGTGGGCGTCATCACGTTCCCGGGCACCCTCGACGACATCGACGCCGCGCGCGCGGTACGACTGGCCGGCGCCGAAGCGGTCAACCTGTGGCATGCCGACGCCGACCTCAAGGGCGTCGACGCGGTGGTGGTCCCCGGCGGTTTCTCCTACGGCGACTACCTGCGTTGCGGGGCCATCGCGAGGTTCGCCCCGGTGATGGGTGAGGTCGTCGCCGCTGCCGGCCGTGGCATGCCGGTGCTGGGGATCTGCAACGGCTTTCAGGTGCTCTGTGAAGCCGGTCTGCTGCCCGGGGCGCTGACGCGTAACGCCGGCCTGCACTTCGTGTGCCGCGACGTGTGGCTCCAGGTCGCGTCCAACACCTCGGCGTGGACCTCGCGCTACGACCAGGGCGCCGACCTTCTGGTGCCGCTGAAGTCGGGCGAGGGACGTTATGTCGCCAGCGAGGCCGTGCTCGACGAACTCGAGGGCGAAGGCCGGGTGGTCTTCCGCTACCGCGACAACATCAACGGCTCGATGCGTGCGATCGCCGGCATCAGTTCGGCCGACGGCCGCGTCGTCGGCCTGATGCCGCACCCCGAGCACGCCACCGAAGCTCTGACCGGCCCGTCCGACGACGGGCTGGGCCTCTTCTACTCCGCACTGGACGCAGTTTTGGTGTCCTGACGTCTCTGCATTCGGGGCGTGGTTGGTCGGTCGGACCGGTTGCGGCCCAACAGCTGTGGGCTCAACGTCACGCTCGTCGACTGTGAGCGCGCGCAAAATGCCAGCTGTTGCGGCGCGTCGGCGTGCAAACACGCGCTTTCGCGGGGAGTCGCGCGGGCTCGCGGGGAGTCGCGCGGGCTCGCGGGAACTGGTGTCAGGCGCTCAGCGCGACTGCCGCCTCGGCGGTGTAACACAGGAACGTCATGGTCTCCTGCAGATAGAGCTGCACGGTCTCGGCGTCGTGGGACAGGTAGCCGATGCACACGTCGGTGCCCAGCTGCAGGTCGAAATCGCCTCCGCGGGTGGACAATACGAATGCTCCGTCGATGGCCGGCGCCCAGATGATGTCACCGTCGACCAACCGGTTGAGGTGTTCGCGGATGGGATAGCCGTTCGCGGTGGTTTCGCTGACCTGCGTGTAGATGTCCGCCGACAGCAGCACGCTGTACGGGCCGTCGACGCCGGCCAGTCGCAGTTCCGAGAGCGCCTGGCTGATCACGTCGGGGATCTCGCGCGGGTCTTCGGGCAGCGCCAGACTGGGGCACGAACTCGCCTTGCGGATGCCACCGATGTGGGCCGCCTCGTATCCCTCGAAGATCGCCCGATCCTCGATGAACGCCAGCTTCTTGGCGGCGTCCTTGACCGGGTCCCAATCCGAATCCTGCGACCCGCGCTCGACGTCGTCGATGTCGATCCGGTTCACCGTGAACGGCACCCGCAGCCTGACCAGCGGCCGCGCATCACGCAGGTGGGCGACCACGCCGTCGCCGGGTGCGGCGACATCGATCAGGTGGCCGGTACTCACCGCCGCGGTGACGGGGCCTCCCGGTTCGCTGACGTCGACCACCCGGCGGCCCGCGATGTGGCGCTTGAAGGTACGGGTGGCTTCCTGCTCGATCTCCGCCCACGCGACGTCGGTGATCGGGGCCAGTTCGCGGTACAGGTTGTTCATTGAGGTTGTCCTTTCAGACTGCCGATCCCGAGCGATCCGTCATAGCTGTCCGTCGTCACCGGCGCGACCGCCGGCGATTCCGCCGCCGCTGAATCCGGAAGCGGCGGAGGGTTGTTGAGGAAGTCCGTGGTCGGGGTGAAGAACATCGAGCCGGTGACGGCGGTGGAGAAGTCCAGCACCCGGTCGGTGTTGCCCGGCGGGTCGCCGATGAACATGTTGGTCAGCATCCGCTCGGTCACCGCTGCGGTGCGCGAGTAGCCGATGAAGTACGTACCGAACTCGCCCTTGCCGACCTCGCCGAACGGCATGTTGTGCCGCACGATCTTGAGTTCGGTGCCGTCCTCGTCCTCGATGACGTTGAGCGCCAGGTGGGAGTTCGGGGGTTTCGCATCGTCGTCGAGTTCGATGTCGTCGAGCTTGGTGCGCCCGATGACTCTTTCCTGCTCCTCGATCGACAGCGAGTTCCAGGAACCCATGTCGTGCACGTACTTCTGCACATGTACGTAGCAGCCACCGGCGAAGTCAGGATCCTCGTCGCCGATCCGGGTGGCACTGTCGGCCAGCGGGCCGTCGGGATTCTCGGTGCCGTCGACGAAACCCAGCAGGTCTCGGTTGTCGAAGAACCGGAATCCGTGTGTCTCGTCGACGACGGTGATCGTGTCCATCGCGCCGACGAGCCTGGTGGCCAGCTCGAAACAGACGTCCATCGACTCGGCGCGGATGTGGAACAGCAGGTCGCCCGGTGTCGACGGGGCGCGGTGGCGGCCGCCGTCGAGTTCGACGAACGGGTGCAGTTCAGCGGGGCGGGCCCCGGCGAACAACCGGTCCCACGCGTGCGACCCGATCGACGTCACGACGGAGAGTCGCTTCGTCGGGTCGCGGAATCCGATGGCCCGCACCAGCCCTGCGATGTCGCCCAGCGCATCGTGCACCGACCGTTCGCCGTCCTCGTCGATGATCGCCACCAGGAAGATCGCCGCGGGAGTCAGCGGCGCGAGAACCGGCTGCGGATCAAGATCGGGCACACACCGACCCTAGTGCCACGGCCGCGGATGAGACCCGTGAAGATGAAGAGATGGCAGCTAGCCCCCATGGCCTGTGTGAGTTCATCGATTCGTCGCCGTCCCCGTTCCATGTGTGCCGAAGCGCCGCGGACCGATTGCTCGCCGCCGGGTTCACCGAACTGTCCGAGAGCGACCCGTGGCCCGCGTCGGGTGACCACTTCGTGGTTCGGGCCGGTTCGCTGATCGCCTGGCGCTCCGGCGGCGAGAAGGGGGTGCCCTTTCGTGTCGTCGGTGCCCACACCGACAGCCCCAACCTGAGGGTCAAACAGCACCCGGACCGGTTCGTCGCCGGGTGGCAGATCGTGGCCCTGCAGCCCTACGGGGGGGCCTGGCTTAACTCGTGGCTGGACCGCGACCTCGGTCTCAGCGGCAGGCTCTCGGTCCGTAGTGGCAGCGGCATCGAACACCACCTGATCAGGATCGACGAGCCGATCCTGCGGGTACCGCAGTTGGCGATTCATCTCAGCGAGGACCGCAAGGGCGTCGAGCTCAACCCCCAACGGCACGTCAACGCGGTCTGGGGCGTGGGCAGCGGGTCCCGGTCGTTCCTGACCTATGTCGCGGCGCAGGCCGACGTGGACGTCGAAGACGTGCTGGGCGCCGATCTGATGACACACGACATCAACCCGTCGCGATTAGCCGGGGTCGACGGTGAGCTGATCAGCGCGCCACGACTGGACAACCAGGCGACGTGTTACGCCGGTCTGGAGGGTTTCCTGGCGGCGGCACCGGCTGCCGTCACGCCGGTGCTGGTGCTCTTCGACCACGAGGAGGTCGGATCACAATCCGACCATGGCGCACAATCCGACCTGCTGCCGACGGTGCTGGAGCGGATCACGCTGGCCGAGGGCGGCGGGCGCGAAGACTTCCTGCGACGACTGCCGGAATCGATGGTCGCTTCCGGGGACATGGCGCACGCCACCCATCCGAACTATCCGGAACGCCACGAACCCGGCCACCTGATCGAGGTCAATGCAGGTCCGGTGCTGAAAGTGCAGCCCAGCCTGCGCTACGCCACCGACGGCCGGACCGCGGCGGCGTTCGCGCTGGCCTGCGAGCAGGCGGGCGTCGCACTGCAGCGCTACGAGCATCGCGCCGACCTGCCGTGTGGATCGACGATCGGTCCGATGACCGCAGCGGGCACCGGAATACCGACCGTCGACGTCGGAGCGGCCCAGCTGGCGATGCACTCGGCGCGTGAGGTGATGGGCGCCGCCGATGTCGCTGCCTATTCGTCGGCACTTCAGGCGTTTCTGTCACCCGGCTGACTTAGGGTCGGCGGTATGACACTGAAAGTTGAGATGATCACCTTCGATTGTGTTGATCCCGACGGGCTCGCGGACTGGTGGGCGAAGGCTGCGGGGGGCGATGTGAACGCCGTGGCGCCAGGCGAATTCGTGATGGTCACCAGCGAGGGACGCCCGGCGCTGGGCTTCCAGCGGGTGCCCGAACCGACGCCCGGCAAGAACAAGGTGCACCTGGACTTCCACTCCGCCGACAAGGAGGCCGAAGTGGCCCGCCTCGTCGGTCTGGGAGCGCGCGAGACCGGCCGGAACAGCTTCGGGCCTGAGTTCGAGTGGGTCGTGCTGGCCGACCCAGAGGGCAACGCCTTCTGCGTCGCCGGAGGCTGACCTCTCGCGCTGGCTAGACTGTCTCGGTGACGTCTGGGTTGACCCAAGAGGTAGACACCGTCGAGCGGGCAGCCGCTACTCCCGAGCAGCCGCAGCCCTTCCGCGAGCTGGGGCTCAAGGACGACGAGTACGAACGGATCCGCGAGATCCTCGGCCGTCGGCCTACCGATGCCGAGCTTGCGATGTACTCGGTGATGTGGAGCGAGCACTGCTCCTACAAATCGTCGAAGGTGCATCTGCGCTACTTCGGTGAGACGACCACCGAGAAGATGCGCACCGCGATGCTCGCGGGCATCGGCGAGAACGCCGGCGTCGTCGACATCGGCGACGGGTGGGCGGCCACCTTCAAGGTGGAGTCGCACAACCACCCGTCCTACATCGAGCCTTACCAGGGTGCCGCCACCGGCGTCGGCGGGATCGTCCGCGACATCATGGCGATGGGTGCCCGGCCGGTGGCCGTGATGGACCAGTTGCGCTTCGGCGCCGCCGATGCGCCGGACACCCGACGCGTCGTCGACGGCGTGGTGCGCGGCGTCGGTGGCTACGGGAACTCGCTGGGACTGCCGAACATCGGCGGCGAGACGGTGTTCGACGCCTGCTATGGGGGCAACCCTCTGGTCAACGCGTTGTGCGTCGGGGTGTTGCGCAAGGAAGACCTGAAACTCGCGTTCGCGTCGGGGGCGGGCAACAAGATCATCCTGTTCGGAGCCCGCACCGGTCTGGACGGTATCGGCGGGGTGTCGGTGCTGGCGTCGGAGACGTTCGGCGGCGACGAGGGCGGAGCGGGCCGAAAGAAGCTGCCGTCTGTCCAGGTCGGTGACCCGTTCACCGAGAAGGTCCTCATCGAGTGCTGCCTGGAGTTGTACGCCGCCGACCTCGTGGTCGGCATCCAGGATCTCGGTGGCGCCGGATTGGCTTGCGCTACTTCGGAACTGGCGGCCGCAGGCGATGGCGGCATGAAGGTTGCGCTGGAGACGGTGCCGCTTCGGGCGGCCAACATGACGCCGGCCGAGATCCTGTCGAGCGAATCGCAGGAACGGATGTGCGCGGTCGTCACCCCGGACAACGTCGACGCTTTCATGGCGGTGTGCCGCAAATGGGATGTGCTGGCCACGGTCATCGGTGAGGTCACCGACGGAGACCGGCTGGAGATCACCTGGGACGGCGAAACCGTCGTCGACGTGCCGCCGCGCACGGTCGCCCACGAGGGACCGGTGTACGAACGGCCAGTTCAGCGACCCGACACCCAGGATGCACTCAACGCCGACACCTCGGCATCGATTCCCCGGCCGTCGAGCGGCGACGAACTGCGCGCGACGTTGCTCGCGCTGGTCGGTAGCCCACACCTGTGCAGCCGCGCGTTCATCACCGAGCAATACGACCGCTATGTCCGAGGCAACACCGTGCTGGCCGAGAACGCCGACGGCGGCGTGCTGCGCGTCGACGAGGAGACCGGGCGCGGCATCGCGATCTCCACCGATGCCTCGGGACGGTACACGGCGCTCGATCCGTACACGGGAGCCCAGCTTGCGCTCTCGGAGGCCTACCGGAACGTCGCCGTCACCGGCGCCACCCCGATCGCGGTCACCAATTGCCTCAACTTCGGCTCACCTGAGGACCCGGGCGTGATGTGGCAGTTCTCGCAGGCGGTCCGCGGGCTGGCCGATGGTGCTGCGACACTGGGCATTCCGGTCACCGGCGGAAACGTCAGCTTCTACAACCAGACCGGGACCACGGCGATCCTGCCCACCCCGGTCGTCGGCGTGCTCGGCGTCATCGACGATGTGAAGCGGCGCATCCCCACCGGCCTCGGCAACGAACCCGGCGAGACCTTGATCCTTCTCGGCGACACCCGCGACGAGTTCGACGGTTCGATCTGGGCCCAGGTCACCGCCGAACATCTCGGCGGCCTGCCGCCTGCCGTGGATCTGGAACGGGAGCGACTGCTGGCCGATGTGCTCACCGCCGCGTCGCGCGACGGCCTGGTCTCCGCAGCCCACGATCTGTCCGAGGGCGGCCTGATCCAGGCGGTGGTGGAGGCGGCGCTGACCGGCGAAACCGGTTGCCGCATCGTGCTTCCCGAGTCGGTCGACCCGTTCGTGTTCCTGTTCTCCGAATCCTCCGGGCGGGTGCTCGTCGCGGTGCCCCGCACCGAGGAGAGCAGGTTCACCGCGATGTGCCAGGCCCGCGGATTGCCGGCCACCCGAATCGGTGTCGTCGACCAGGGGCCCGACGGGGGCCAGGCGGCCGTCGAGGTGCAGGGCCAGTTCACGGTCACCTTGGAGGAGTTGCGGCGCACGTCGGAGGGCGTGCTGCCCGGGTTGTTCGGGTGACCTCGCAGACCCACAAGGACAACCCCGTCTATCTCTGGGCGTGGCGCCTGGTGCGATTGGATTTCACCGGCGCCGTGTTCGGCGCACTGTTCTTCTGCCTGTCGATGACTCCGTCGCTGCTGCCCAGGGACTGGCTGTTCCAGGGTCTGATCGGCGGCGTCACCGCCGCCATCGGATACGGCATCGGGGTGTTCGTGTCCACGATGATCGGCAGGTTCCTGCTGGCGCGTCGGCGGTGGTGGCCGCCGCCCGCCCGGGTGTCCTACGCGCTCAAGGCCATCGCAGTCGTGATGTCGGTGGGGGCCTGTGCACTGATCGTGATCCCGGCGGCCGCCTGGCAACGGCAGGTCTCCGCGCTCATGGGTGTGGAAGGGCCGGCCACGGCCGGCTATCTGCGCACCCTCGTCCTGGCAGCAGTGGTTGCAGGGGTCTGCGTGGCGACGAGTCGGCTTCTGCTGGACCTGATCAAGACGATGGCACGTGTTTTCATCCGCCGCTGGCGGCTCTCCGACGAGGTGGCCCTGTTCATCGGCACGGGCATCGTCGTGGTGCTGGTGATCACGCTGGTCAACGGCGTCCTGGTGCGGGGCTTCCTGGCCGGGGCCAACCGGGTGTTCCAGCCGCAGAACACCACCACCAGGGAGGGCGTGACACAGCCCGATGAACCCGAAAGATCAGGCAGTCCAGAGTCTTTCGCGTCCTGGGAGTCGCTGGGATACCAGGGAAGGAACTTCGTCGCGGGCGGTCCGGGAGCCGAGGAGCTGACCCGCCTCAACGGCAGGCCCGCCGAGGAACCGATCCGGGTGTACGTCGGCCTGCAGACTGCCGACACCGACGAAGCTCGCATGGCCGTGCTGCTCAGCGAACTCGAGCGCAGCGGCGCCTTCGAGCGCGAGGTGCTGGTCATCGTGCCGACCACCGGGACCGGATGGGTCAACCCGATCGCGGCGAGGTCGCTGGAGATGATGTACAACGGCGACACCGCGATCGTCGGATCGCAGTATTCGTATCTGCCGAGCTGGATCTCGTTCCTGGGCGACCAGCAGAAGTCGATGGACTCGGGCCGGATGATGATCGACGCCATCCACGACCGATGGGTCCGGTTGCCGGAGGACGAGCGTCCCCGCCTGCTGCTCTACGGGGAGAGCCTCGGCTCGATGGCCGGGCAGGGCGCGTTCGACTGGTTGCCCGACATCTCCCGGATGGGCTTCTCCTCGGTGCTCTGGGTCGGCCCGCCCAATGCCAGCCCGCTGTGGCAGGCAATAACGACGCGCCGCGACCCGGGCACCCCCGAAGTGGAACCGCGCTATGACGACGGCCGCACCGTGCGGTTCTCCCAGGGAAACGACGCTGCTCAGATCGCCGGGGACACCGCCGATCCGTGGAACGGCACCAGAGTGCTCTTCCTGCAGCATGCCTCGGACCCGATCGTCTGGTGGTCGCCGGAACTGCTGTTCACCCGCCCGGATTGGCTCGCCGAGCCGCCGGGGCGCGACCGGACCTCATCGATGCGGTGGTATCCCATCATCACGTTCTGGCAGGTCGCAGCGGACATGACCAACGCCGCGTCCGTGCCTGACGGCCACGGGCACAACTACGGCGATTTCATCCTCGACGGATGGGCAGGCGTCGCCGCACCTCCGGGGTGGACGCAGGCCGACACCGAGCGGATCCGAGTAGCGTTGCAGCAGAACGAGTCCGCCGCATAGTGCGGGACACGCTGCGGGCGGTCGCGTTGGCGGTGGCGCTGCTGGGATGGAGCGTGGCGGCGCCGCGGATCCCGGCTCGGTGGCATCCGCTTCCGCACGCGCTGTTCGGCGTCGCGATGTCGTCGCTCAGCGGTGCCTCGCTGGGCCTGCGGCCACCGACACTGTGGGCCGGTCTGCGGTGGGGGGCGGCTGCCGCGGCACCTGTGGTGCTCGCTGTTGCTGCGGGAACGGCGATTTCGCAGGTTCGAGACGGCATGGCCGAACGCACGCTGCCGGCACCGACCGGCCGATGGCTGCTGCTGCGTATCCCGATCGGCACGGTGTGGGCGGAGGAGGCGGCCTACCGGGCGGCGCTGGGATCCACCGCGACGCGGGCCTTCGGTGAGTCCTGGGGGCAACTGTTCGCCGCGGCGGCGTTCGGCCTGTCACACCTGCCTGACGCCCGCGCAACGGGTGAATCGGTGCCCGGCACGATCCTGGTCACCGGTGCCGCAGGCTGGATCTTCGGCCGGCTCTACGCGAAGTCGGGCAGCCTCGCCGCACCGATGCTCGCTCACCTGGCCGTCAACGAGGCCGGCGCGATCGCCGCGTTGACGGTCCAGCGTCGGGGTGGGGGAGAGGTCAGGCGACGTTGCGGACGTGCGCGACCAACTGGTGCGGTTCGGTCGTCTGGTCGTCGATCCCGAAACTGATCACCCGCCGAGGCGTGATACGGATGATGGCGGCGTCGAGTGGGTCCCCGTTCGGTTCGCGCGGCGGGTCGTCGAGCAGGGCCTGCACGGCGGTGCCGCGAATCTCCAGGCACCGCACCCGCCACGGGTCGCGGGACGGGATGTCGTCGATGACGAACGCCACCTTGTTGTTTCGCGCGAGATTGCGGAACTTGCGGCTGCGTGACATCTGATAGCCGGCGATGTCGATTGTGCCGAGTTGCTCGTTGAAGGTGAACCCGACCGGGCTGTTCTGCGGCGTGCCGTCGGGTTGGATGGTGGCCAGTCTGCCGAGGTCGGCCTGCTTCATGAAGTCGATCTCGAAGGATGTGAAGGTCATACCGCAGACGGTAGAACCTCAATGGCGATTGAGGTCAAGGGTCACGGGTTGATGGTCGGCTCGCCGACCTGCCTGCCCCACACGTAGTCGACGAGCATCGGTTGGGGGATACCCACGTGGTTGTAGGGGGCGATGCTGTACCCGGTGTCCATCACCAGATACGGCATCGGCCACAGATCGCGGGTGACCTTCTGCCAGCACCCCGGCCTGCCCTCCGGGCCGCCCCTGGCGTTGATCCGCGGCAGGTTGTCGGGGTAGACGTACGGGTCGCCTGCGCCGAAGACGGTGCCGGCCGACCGCAGCGAGTAGCCGTTGTCACCACCGAAGACGCGGGAGATCTCGGGACCGACCTCGGCGTAGTTCCTGGTGGTGCACAGGATCATGCCGCGATAGTCGTCGAGCAGCTTCGAGGTCGCGGTCAGGTCCGCGGCACCACGAATCAAATAAGGTCCGGCCTCCTCGAAGGTGCCTGTCGCGCCGTCGGCGAAGCCGAGTGCAGCCATCAACGCCGCGTCGATGTCGCCGCGATGCTGGGTGAGCGTGCGCGCCGTCTGGACCGCTTGGTCGAGTCCGTCGAAGAGATCGGGAGACGCGCTCGCGTACACCTCGGCCAGGGCCGCCACCTGTTCGATGTCATAGCGCAACCGGGGCATCCTCGGATTCAGGTCATCAAGGATCCGATTGCCGTTGACCAGCGATTCGCCGAACCTGTCGCCCAGGCCTGTCAGTGCTTCGGCGGCGGCGCTGAGAGTCTGGTTCAGCTTGATCGGATCGACCTGCTCGGCGATCGCGGTGACGGTCTCGAACAATGTGTTGAACTCGGTCGTCACCCCCGTGACGTCGACGACGTCGCCGCTCGAGATCCGTTGCGCTACAGGCTTGTCCGGTGAGCTCACCGATACGTACTTGTTGCCGAAGACGGTGGTCGCGCGAACCTCGAAGACCGCATTCGCGGGAATGAACCGCAGGTAGGCCGGATCGACGTCGAGGGTCAACCTGGCTGCCGGGGTGTCGTCGGACTCCACCTGCGCGATCCTGGCCACCCGGCCGATCTCGACCCCGTTGTAGGTGACCTTCGCGCCCGGTTCCACCACCAGACCCGCCCGCGCAGCCAGCAGCGTCAATTCGCTGGTCCCCGCAAAGTGCCCCCGGAACTGTAAGAAGAGCAGGCTGCCTGCGATGACGGTGATCGCCAGGAAAAGCGCCCCCACCACTTTGTACGGCGGGTCGTCGCGGTCGACAGACACTTTGAGACCCTAGATTATGGCCGTCCGCCGTAGTGCCGATCCGGGAAAGACCCGCGCCGCAGTGCTGGCCGTGGCGGGTTGGCTACGCGACGAGAGCATGCCCCCGCCGAGCCGGACCGAACTGGCCGAAGCGGTGCGGACCACCGCAAGAACCCTGCCGCTGCTGGCGCCGGGAGCGGCCGTCGAGGTGCGGGTGCCACCGTTTGTCGCCGTCCAGTGCATCTCGGGTCTGACGCACACCCGCGGCAACCCGCCGAACGTGGTCGAAGCCGACCCGCGCACCTGGCTGCTGCTGGCGACGGGTCTGCAGTCGGTCGCCGACGCCGCCTCGGTAGGCGCGTTGCAGATGTCGGGCGGGCGAGCCGGTGAGATCGCCGACCTGCTGCCGATCGTCGGACTCTCCGACTGACTCGCGACCGCCTCAACCGAAATAGGGTTGGTCCTGCACCCAGTTGAACCCGCGGTTGCGCAGCGTGAATTCATCGAGCGGTTGGCGCTGCAACGAGATCGTCACCGGACTGCCGTCGAGGGTGCCCGCCAGGCGCAGCGTGTCGGGGCTCTGCCGGTCGACGGTCATCGTCGCCCACGGCGCCGGTGGCTCTCCCGGCGGGGCCGAAAGGTCGGTCAGCGTCAGCGTGTCGTCCTCAAACGACGCCGCGACGTCGACCAGATCACCGTTCATCCGCTGGTAGGTCACCACCTGTGGAGTGTCGAAAACGAGCCGTTGCCAACGGGTCTCATCGGTGATCACCGGCGGGCGCGGGCGGTCGTCGACAGTGAACTCGTTGACCGACCAGATGCCGTACAGGTCCGGTTTTTCTCGCCCGTCGCCGACCTCCTGCCACAGTTGAACATTCAGGATGAGACATCCGGCAAGCACCCACAGCCCGAGGGCCACCTGCACGGCTGCGGCGATGCGGTTGTGCCCTGCGGATTCGAAGAGGGGGCGACGCACCTCGGCGTCGGTCGCCCGGCCGGCCAGAGCGCCTGCCAGGCGTCGCGCCTGTGGCGCCAGCAGCACCACGCTGATGAGCAGTAGATGCGACGACAGGATCTTCACCGGTACGTCGTAGGTCATGTTCAGCAGAAAGATCTGGGCGGTGGCGCCCACGCTCAACAGCGCGCCGGCGGTGGCGGTTCGCGGCAGGAACAGCAGTACGCCGGCCAATACCTCCACCGATCCCAACACGATCTCGTAAGGATGCGACGTGCCGACCTGCAGCCAGAGCACTGCCATCGGGCTCAGGTTGCCGAACGGTTCGAGCAGTGAGGCCAGCGGCGGTGACGGCATCTGCGTCGGGATGACCTTCGCCAAACCGTAGAACAACATCTGGCCGCCCAGACACAGCCGCAGGAACACCGTGAACCAGGCCGCCAGGCGCGGGTAGGCGGCCCGGTTCCGGTCGAGCACCGACCAGGCCGCCGTGGCGACGACGGCCACCACCAACAGGCAGAAGACCAGAATCCAGATGGCCGCCTGGTCGCCGCTGCCGGAGAACGGTTGCAGCGCGGTGTCAACCCCGAAAACCGTCCGGCCCACCCAGCGGGTGACCGGTTCCAGCGTGATCATCTGCCACAGCACCGCGTTCTGCGGCAGCCACAACGCGGCGATCCCGGCGTAAACGAACGTGATCTGGGCGAAGGTGAGGCAGAACAGCCCGAGGTAGACGACCCCGAAGCGGAAGATGATGCGGGTTGCGGGGTGCCACCGTAGCTGTGGTTCGGCCGGACCCGGGTGCACGCGACGCTCCTCCGAGAAATGTTCGCGGCGATGTCGGCGTTGAACCCGTGGACCGACACCGCCATTCGATTCCGTCTTCGGTCGGTGTTCACCGTAGACTGATGAGCGTCACCCACAGCCCCCAGGGAGCAGCCATTGTGACCGTCGAGCCCCCCGAGAACGACCCCAAGGAAGAGTGCGGCGTATTCGGAGTGTGGGCGCCCGGCGAAGAGGTGGCGAAACTCACTTATTACGGCCTCTATGCCCTGCAACACAGGGGGCAGGAAGCCGCCGGCATCGCCGTCGCCGACGGTTCGCAGGTGCTGGTGTTCAAGGATCTGGGCCTGGTGAGCCAGGTCTTCGACGAGCAGACGCTGGCCGCGATGCCGGGTCATGTCGCCGTCGGGCACTGCCGCTACTCCACGACGGGCTCCACCACCTGGGAGAACGCTCAGCCGGTGTTCCGCAACACCGCGGCGGGCACCGGGGTTGCGCTGGGCCACAACGGAAATCTGGTCAACACCGCCGAACTCGCCGCCCGTGCTCGCGACGAGGGGCTGATGGGCAATCGTGGCGCGGTCGCCGCCACCACCGACTCCGACATCTTGGGAGCGCTGCTGGCGCACGGTGCAGCGGACTCGTCGCTCGAACAGGCGGCTCTCGAACTCCTCCCGACCGTCCGCGGCGCGTTCTGTCTGACCTTCATGGACGAGAACACCCTCTACGCCGCCCGCGACCCCCACGGCGTGCGGCCGCTGTCGCTGGGCCGCCTCGACCGCGGGTGGGTGGTGGCATCGGAGACCGCGGCGCTCGACATCGTCGGCGCGGCGTTCGTCCGTGACATCGAACCGGGTGAACTGCTCGCGATCGACGCCGACGGCGTGCGCTCCACCCGCTTCGCCAACCCGACACCCAAAGGCTGTGTCTTCGAGTACGTGTACCTCGCCCGCCCGGACAGCACGCTGGCCGGCCGGTCGGTGCATGGCACCCGCGTGGAGATCGGACGCAGGCTGGCCGTGGAGGCGCCCGTCGACGCCGACCTGGTGATCGGTGTCCCCGAGTCCGGCACTCCGGCGGCGGTCGGCTACGCCCAGGGTTCTGGCATCCCGTACGGGCAGGGTCTGATGAAAAACGCCTACGTCGGGCGCACCTTCATCCAGCCGTCCCAGACGATCCGCCAGTTGGGTATCCGGCTCAAGCTCAACCCGCTCAAGGAAGTCATCCGAGGAAAGCGCCTGATCGTCGTCGACGATTCGATCGTGCGAGGCAACACCCAGCGTGCCCTGATCCGAATGCTGCGTGAGGCCGGTGCCGTTGAGGTGCATGTCCGGATCGCCTCACCGCCGGTCAAATGGCCGTGCTTCTACGGCATCGACTTCGCCACGCCGGCGGAACTCATCGCCAACGCCGCGAGCAACTCCGCCGACGAGAGCGAGATGCTCGACGGGGTCCGCCGAGCGATCGGTGCCGACACGCTGAGCTACATCAGTCGACAGGGCATGATCGCCGCGACCGAGCAGCCGGCTTCGCGGCTGTGCTCGGCGTGTTTCGACGGCAACTATCCGATCGAACTGCCCGGCGAGACTGCTTTGGGCAAGAACGTCATCGAGCACATGCTCGAAACCGCCGCCCGCACAGGCATCCCGCTGCAGATCGAGAACGACAACGCCTCGGCGCTGCGCCGGCCCTGACGCCTCGGCGGAGAGGTCACTGCGTCGCGGTGGGACTCCAGCGCATCACAGAACGGCGTCCGATCTTCGGCTGATTCTCGCCTTTGAGAGCCAGCACCACCGAGTCCCGATATCCGGTCAAGCCCTGGGCGGGCGGTGGGATGACGGAATCGATGTCGTGTTCGTGGGCGACCGCGTCGCATTCCAGTGAGGCGACCAGTGGGCGCGCAAGGCCCAACGGAATGGGAGTCACCAACCCCACCCACCAGCTGGCGATGGCCGGGGTGAGGAAAGGAATGGCGACGATGAGGCGCTTACTCAGCCCGGCCACGTCGGCGTAGACCTGCATGGCGTCGCCGTACTCGAGTACGTCGGGGCCGCCGACATCCCACGTCCGCGATTTCGGCACCGGTGCCGTTGCCGCCTCGATCAGGTAGTAGAGGATGTCGTCGATCGAGATGGGCTGGATCTTGTTGTGCACCCATTTCGGGGTGGTCATGACCGGCAGTCGGTCGGTGAGGTGACGGATCATCTCGAACGACGCCGAACCGGCGCCGACGACGATGCCCGCCTGCAACACCACGGTCTCGATGCCTGATCCGATGAGGATGTCCCCCACAGCCGCGCGGGAGGCCAGGTGGGGTGACAGTTCGCCCTCGGGGTGCAGGCCACTGAGGTAGACCACGCGCTGCACCCCCGCAGCCTTCGCCGCGGCGGCGACGTTCTCGGCAGCGCGCTTCTCCTCGGCGACAAAGTCCCTCGACGTGCCCATCGAGTGCACCAGGTAGTAGACGACGTCGGTGCCTTCGAACGCCGCGGTCAGCGAGTCGGGCTTGGTCAAATCGCCGCGCACGACCTCGGCCTGGTCGCGCCACGGCGCATCGTCGAGCTTTGCCGGGGTGCGGGCCATCGCCCGTACGTGGTGGCCGCGCTCGAGCAGCGCCGGCACGAGTCTGCCGCCGATATAGCCCGTGGCGCCCGTCACCAAGCACCTGATCTCAGCTACCACTACCGCTCCGTTCGTCTCCACCCGCAAAAAGCTGTCGAATATGTTTCGTTGCCGGTGCCGACGTGGAGTGCCCGCTGAGGAGATTTGCTAACCGTTAGGGGTGGCTCATTTGGCTCCGGCGCCCGCCGAACGCCACCACAATGTGATCGTGGCGTTTCAGGGGTGGCCGATCGAGGCCGTCGAGTTCTACGAAGGTCTCGAGGCCGACAACTCGAAGGTGTACTGGCAGGAGCACCGATCGGTCTACGACACCCACGTGAAGGCTCCGATGGAAGGGCTGGTGGCCGAGCTCGCCGCCGAATTCGGTGAAGGCAGACTGTTCCGGCCTTACCGCGACGTTCGATTCAGTGCCGACAAGTCGCCGTACAAGACCAGCTGCGCCGCGATGATCGGGCCCGGGTACGTGTCGTTCTCCGCCGATGGGCTGTCTGCGGGGAGCGGCCTCTACATGCCGGACCCCGAGTCGCTGCGGCGCTACCGGGCCGCGGTGGACGCCGAGGCTGAAGGCGGGGAACTGGCCGCGATCGTGGCTGATCTGCATCGCAACGGCTACCAGATCATGGCGCACGAGGTGCTCAAGACCGCCCCGCGCGGATATCCGAAGGACCACGAACGAATCGAGCTGCTTCGGCACAAGGGCATCGCGATGATGAGAACCTGGCCGGTCGCCACCTGGCTCGGCACCCGAAAAGCCAAGGAACGGGTGGTGGCGACCTTCCGCGCGGCGGCGCCGCTCAACGGGTGGCTGGCCCGCAACGTCGGCTGACGGCCGGCACAGACCGGTAACGGTTCGCTGCTGAACAGCGGGGTAGCCTTGCACACGATGACCGAGCGCGCCGAACAACACGGCATTTCCTATGCTTCGGCAGGGGTGGACATCGAAGCTGGTGACCGCGCCGTCGAACTCTTCAAGCCGCTAGCCAAAAAGGCCACCAGGCCCGAGGTACGTGGTGGGCTGGGCGGGTTCGCGGGGATGTTCGCGCTGCGCGGCGACTACCGCGAACCGCTGCTGGCGTCCTCGACCGATGGGGTCGGGACGAAGCTGGCGGTCGCCCAGGCCATGGACAAGCACGACACGGTCGGCATCGATCTTGTCGCGATGGTCGTCGACGACCTGGTGGTGTGCGGTGCCGAGCCGTTGTTCCTGCAGGATTACATCGCGGTCGGGCGGACGGTGCCCGAACGTGTCGCCGAGATCGTGTCCGGCATCGCCGACGGCTGCGTCCTGGCCGGCTGTGCGCTGCTGGGTGGCGAGACGGCCGAGCATCCCGGGCTGATGGCCCCCGATCACTACGACATCTCGGCCACCGGCGTCGGCGTCGTCGAGGCCGACGATGTGCTGGGTCCCGACCGCGTCCGGCCCGGCGACGTGATCATCGCGATGGAATCCACCGGCCTGCACTCCAACGGGTACTCGCTGGCCCGCCATGTGCTGCTCGAGATCGATCACATGAATCTGGCCGGACATGTGGAGGAGTTCGGGCGCACCCTGGGCGAGGAGTTGCTCGAGCCGACGCGGATCTACACCAAGGATTGTCTGGCGTTGGCGGCCGAGACGCAGGTCAGGACGTTCTGCCACGTCACCGGCGGTGGACTGGCGGGCAACCTGGAACGCGTCACCCCGCACGGGCTGGTCGCCGAACTCGACCGTGGCACGTGGACGCCCGCCCCGGTGTTCGGCATGATCGCCCAGCGCGGGCGCATCGAGCGTGCCGAAATGGAGAAGACGTTCAACATGGGTGTGGGGATGGTGGCCGTCGTCGCGCCGGAGGACACCGATCGCGCGTTGGCCGTGCTGACTGCCCGCCACCTGAAGTGCTGGACCCTCGGAACCATCGAGAAGGGCAGCAAAGACGGCTCACGAGCATCGCTCGTGGGTCAGCATCCCAGATTCTGAGGGAACCCCTACGGACTAGCGGCGCCAGTCGTCGTCGTCGGTCCAGCCGTCGTCGGACGGCACGTCGCTGCCGTTGAGGCGGTCCTCGTCCGGCGAGCCAGACAGCTCGCGCTGTAGCCGCTCGAAGTCGGTCTGCGGTGAACTGTATTTGAGATCACGTGCAACCTTGGTCTGCTTTGCCTTTGCCCGGCCGCGGCCCATGGGGGAACCCCCTCGCGCAATAACGGAGCGGCCCAATTAACAGGCGGCTCCGATCTGAGTGTGTTTATTGTCCTGCCAACACTTTACCGTGCCCTCCGGCGTACCGCTGGCAGACCCTGGTCGACGGTCGTTCAGCGGGCGCCGCCACGCAGTCTTTCCACCGCCAGCCGGCCCGCACCGACCGCGTCGGTGGCAGGCATGGAGTCCGGATCGATCGCCGCTGTCACCTCGACCTCACCGCCGGTGTTCAGTGCCAGATCCGCCGGCATCCCCCGCTTGAGCAGGGCCAGGGCGATCACTCCTTCGTCGACGTGGTCGACGACGGTGCCCAGGCGGCCCACCGTGCGGCCACCGGCCTGCAGCGGGTCTCCCGGCGACGGTCGATCGCCGTCACCGTCCAGGTGCAGCAGCACCAGCATCCGGGGCGGTTTGCCCAGGTTGTGGACTCGCGCCACGGTTTCCTGGCCTCGGTAGCATCCCTTGTCCAGATGCACCGCGGGTCCGATCCAGCCCACCTCGTGGGGGATCGTCCGCTCGTCGGTGTCGACGCCGAGACGGGGACGACGCTGCGCGACGCGGTGCGCTTCGTACGCCCACACGCCGGCCCGGCGCACGCCTGCGGCGACCAGGCGCTCGATTCGACCGGCCACCTGATCATGCGGCACCAGGACGTCGACCTCGATGCCTGAGCCGGGAACACGGCGCACAAAACCGCCATCGGCGAGGGCAACCGCTGTGCCCTCCGCGGGCAGCGCAGCCACCCCGAGGGCGTCGAGGACCGGCGTGTCGGCGAGGTGCGGTCCGAGCAGGGATAGCACCGCGAGGTCGGCCGCCTCGACGCTGACATCGGCCCAGAACACCATCTTGCGCAGGTAGGCCAGCAGTGGCTCGCCCCGCCACGGCTCGGTGTCGAGCACTGTGACACCGTCGAGCTGGGTCTGGAGCCAGTGATCCTCCACACGTCCCTGGCCGTCAAGGCTCAGATTCTGGGTGACCGTGCCGTCGGGCAGCTCGCTGACGTGCTGGGTGGTGAGGCTGTGCAGCCAGGATTTGCGTTCGGCGCCGGACAGCGACAGCACCGCCCGGTGCGAGCGGTCGACGACGACGGCGCTTTCCGCCGCCGACCGCTGCTCGCCGAGCGGGTCGCCGTAATGCCAGACAGCGCCGGCGTCGGGTCCTGGCGTGGGAACCGGAACCCCGGAAGTGGTCGTAGCCATAGGTCGACTCTACGGTCAGCCGGGCAGCGGGCGGGGCTACGCTGTCAGCCCATGGCAGTGGTGGTCACCCTCGACGGGCGCGTGCACGATCCGCAGACGCCGTTGCTTCACGCCGACGACCTGGCGGCCGTCCGCGGCGACGGAATCTTCGAGACGCTGCTGGTCCGGGATGGCCGACCGTGCCTGCTGGAAGCCCACCTGTCGCGGCTGACCCACTCCGCGCACCTGCTCGACCTACCCGACCCCGACCTGCCGCGGTGGCGTTCTGCGGTGGCGACGGCCGTGGAACGCTGGCTGGCCGACGGCGGCGACGAAGGCGTCCTGAGATTGGTGTACAGCCGAGGTCGGGAAGCCAGCACGGACGGAGTCGGCACCGGCTACGCCACGATCGGCCCGGTACCCGGCAGGGTCGCCGACGTCAGGCGCAACGGGTTGGCAGCGCTGACGCTGGACCGCGGTCTGTCGGCCGACGGGATCGACGCGATGCCCTGGTTGCTCGCGGGTGCCAAGACACTGTCGTACGCGGTGAACATGGCCGCACTGCGGCATGCCGAGCGCCAGGGCGCCGGCGACGTCATATTTGTCAGTACCGACGGCCACGTCCTCGAAGGGCCGCGCTCGACCGTGGTCGTCGCGACCTCGTCACCGGACGGCAGGGTCTGCCTGCTGACCCCGCCCCCGTGGTACCCGATCCTGCGCGGAACCACCCAGCAGGCCTTGTTCGAGGTGGCCCGCAACAAGGGCTACGACTGCGATTACCAGGCTCTCAGACCCGCCGATCTGGTTGCCGCCCAAGGAGTCTGGCTTGTATCGAGCATCACGCTGGCGGCCCGGGTGCACACGCTCGACGGCGCGGCCCTGGCCCCGGCGCCGTTGGCCGCCGAGATGGGCGGGCTGATCGACGCCGCGATCCTGAGTGATCGCTGAACGCTTAATTCCCTTGTCGCGCTGACGAAGCGCGGGTACGGTCGCTGGTACACAAGAAGGGAGGTGGTCCGAGAACTTGATTGACTTATGGACATGTGAGGTGGCTGCGAGCTAGCAGCGCCGGGAAGTCGTTGACGCACCTGTGCGCGCTGGCGAAATCCCCGCAGTCACCCGGCCCCCGAGCCCCTCGGTCTTGTCCGACCAGGAACCAAGGCTCGGGGGTCGCTCCATGTCTGGACCCGGTTGCTCCTCGATCAGCCTGCAGGACCCGGCGCCAGCGATGAACACTCCGCCATCGCCTGCTCCCATTTCGCGGGGTCGACGCCAGGGGGCGGGCCGGTGGCGGGTCCAGGAGGTGCGGGCATCCCGTGCTGACCCAGGCAGTACGCGAGGGAGCCGTGACCGACGCTGGGCGCCACCGAGGTCGGTGTCGATTCCGACGTCGTGCCATCAGGAGAAGTGCCATCAGGAGACGTGCTGTCAGGAGATGTGCCATCCGGTGCCTCGGCCGGTGCCGAGCAGGCGACGGTGATTCCCACCGCGACAAGCGCCGCGACTGTTTTGACTGCGCGCACTAGCCGACGAACCTGGTCAGTCTGGCGGACAGATGGGGCACCAGCCCGCCGTCGGCGTCGACCCGTTCCTCGACATAGGCCAGGTCGCCACCCTCGACGATGCCGTAGAGCCGCTTGGCTCCGCCGACGAGCATGCCGGACTTGCTCCGGGCCAGCGCATCGGTGACCAGCTCCCAGGACGACTGGTTGAGTGGCCGGCCGTAGAACAACTCCACATAACCGGCGGAATGCGCCAGCAGCAGCTCGATGGCCTGCGTCTCGCCCGGGTCGGCCGGGTCGTCGACGAATCGCCAGAAGCCGGTCTCTCGGAGATCGGGGCCGTCGAACTCACCGTCGTCGTTCAGCTTCCAGGACCGCGCTTCCCAATTGAGGTAGTCGCCACCGTCGTGGGACACGACGATCTGCTGACCGAATCGGAAGTCGCCGTGGGCGCGGTGGCCTTCACCCTCGCCTCGCCAGACACCCACCAGAGGCAACAGCGCCAGCAGGGCGTCGTCGAGGTTCGCGCCCTTCCTCAGGTTCGCCGTGTCGGCGGACAGCGGAAGGTCGTCGAATACCGGAATGTTGCGGGCAGCGGTTTCTCGGGCTCGCTCTGCAGCTGCCGCGACCGCTTCGTCGCCAGACGTCACGACTCGTCGGTGACGAGCCGGTACACCGCGTACAGCGCGAACCAGGTGATGACCACCACGGCCGCGACAAGCAGGATCTCGAAGAACAGGATCACGGCAGGAAGTCTAGTCGCCGGGACAAAAGATCTCCCGGCGGCTGTCGAAGACCGGAAGAGGTGCCGTCAGGCAGCGTCGAAGATGTACTCGTACTCGGGGCAGAATGCGCCGGTGGCGGCTCCGATGAACGTCGCGGCCTGATCGGTGGACCAGCCCGTCGCCCCGGTCAGGTCCGTGACCTCCTGCATCAGGGTGGCGCCGTTGTCCCAGTCCTGGCAGACCGCGTACCCGGTTTCGATGACCTGTGCGGTCTTGTCTGATGGCCAGGTGATTCCGCCGTCGGAGATCACCGTCAGGAAGTCTCCCTCCGGATCCGCGACGGCCGCGGGTGCAGTTACCAGAGCGACTGCGGCGAACGCCGCTGTCGCAGCGAAGGCGATGGTGAGCTTCATGGTCGCGTCCTAGCGGTAACGCGGCGGGCCGCGCCGCGGATGTGGATGACCCGCGCCCAGCAGCGCGGGGTCCACCATATTTTCGCCGACGACAGCTAATCCCGCAGCGTTTTCACAGCAAGATCAGGGCAACCCCCAGTTACGCCCCTGTGAACTCAGACCCGACCTGATCGGGCCGCCTGATTGCCTGACTCAGGCGACCTTGACGTCGACCTCGTGGATACCCGCGCCCGACGGTGCCACGCTGGCGTCTCCGTTGCCTACCGACGACAGGGCGCGCAGCGTCCACGTCCCGGGCGCGGCAAAGAAACGGAAGTCGCCGGTGGCAGATGCGACCACTTCGGCGGTGAACTCGTCAGAGCCGTCCAGCAGACGCACGAACGCGCCTCCCACACCCTGACCCGATCCGTCGACGACGCGACCGGTGATCACCGTCTCCTTCTCGAGGTCGACGCCCGCGGGCAACGTCAGTCCTTGCTTCGGTGCAGAGCACATATCAACTTCCCAACTCGATCGGGGCCCCCACCAGGGAGCCGTATTCGGTCCAACTGCCGTCGTAGTTCTTGACGTTGGTGTGTCCCAGCAGCTCCTGCAGCACGAACCAGGTGTGCGACGAGCGCTCACCGATGCGGCAGTAGGCGATGGTCTCCTTCTGGCCGTCCAGTCCGGCCTCGGCGTAGAGCTTGGCCAGATCCTCGTCGGACTTGAAGGTGCCGTCCTCGTTGGCGGCCTTGCTCCACGGCACGTTGATCGCGCTGGGGATGTGACCGGGGCGCTGGCTCTGCTCCTGCGGCAGGTGCGCCGGCGCCAGGATCTTGCCGGAGAACTCGTCGGGGGAGCGCACGTCGACCAGGTTCTTGGTGCCGATCGCGGCGATGACCTCGTCGCGGAACGCACGGATGGTGTTGTCGGGATCCTTGGCGGTGTAGCTGGTCCCGGGGCGGGTCACGGCGTCCTTGGACAGGGGGCGGGCATCGAGCTCCCACTTCTTGCGCCCACCGTCGAGCAGCTTCACATCCTGGTGGCCGTAGAGCTTGAAGTACCAGTACGCATACGCGGCGAACCAGTTGTTGTTGCCGCCGTAGAGAACCACGGTGTCGTCGTTGGCGATGCCGCGCTCGGAGAGCAGCTTGGAGAACTGCCCGGCGTCGACGAAATCGCGCTTGACCTGATCCTGCAGATCGGTCTTCCAGTCCAGCTTGATCGCGCCGGGGATGTGACCGGTGTCGTAGGCGCTGGTGTCCTCGTCGACCTCGACGAAAACGGTGTTCGGCGCCTCGAGATTGCTCTCGGCCCAGTCGGCTGTGACCAGGACGTCGGAGCGTGCCATGGATAGATCCTTTCGATTGCTAATGGGTGGGAGTCAGCCGTGCGACGAGCGGGTAGAGCTGGCAGCCGAGGCAGACGCCGAAGGCTGCGTTGAGGAACGCCGCCGCGAGCGCAAGGCCCGTGGCGGCCAGACCCAGCAGAACGAGACCGCTGGAGAAACCGATGACGCCGACCACCGCGAACACGAGGCCGACCAACTGGGCGAACTTCAGCGGCGCAGCGGGCTCCCGCTCGGTGACGGGCCCCAGCCGCGGGGCGACGACCGTGGCGAAGACGAGACCGTAGGGATGCTGCCGGGGCCCGCGCGCGGCGCCGATGGCAAAAACCACTGCCTGGGCGGTCAGGAGCAGCGCTGCGCCGGCTGCGCTGGCTGTCGAGATGAGCAGGGCGGCAACAAGGACGCCAGTGGTGACCCAGGCGGCGAAACGGGGTCCCCGTACGTCCACCTGCGCAGGCTGCGCGTTACCGGGACGGGTACTGACGGTGTTGAACAAAACTGTGCTCCTGTTGTGGGGAAAGGCTGGACGCGGCAGCCCTCCGGGGCCACTCGCAGAGTGCGGCGCGCAGAGATACGCGGCGACTCAGCAGCTGCAACAACAACAGCAACAACCCGCAACGCGGCACAGATCGACTGCGCGGCGCTTGGTGAGCAAGAGCTCGAGGCGGGCTGACACGGTGGACAGCTTACCCAATGAACGGGTGATCAAGCCAACAGCGGTTCGAGGGCCGCTCGCAGGTCAGTGGCGGTCGGCACCCCGGAGGCGCGGTAGCGCGCCTGACCGTCGGAATCGAAGATGAACGTCGTCGGCAGCGACAGCACCGAAAGCTTGCGTGCCGCCTCCGGATTGGCGTCCAGGTCGATCTCCACGTGCGCCACCCCCGGCAGGTCGGCGCACACCTGGTCGACGACCCGGCGCACCCCGGCGCACGGGCCGCACCAGTCCGCGCTGAAATGCACGACGGTCGGTCCGGTGCGGGACAACCCCAGTTCGTCGGGGTCCATCCGGGGATAGTCTGCTGCCCCTTTGATCAGTCCGGCACGCAGCGTCAGCAGCCTGCCGATCACGAATGCGAGACCGAAGGCCCCGATAAGCACGGCGACCACCAGGACCCAGGACGAGCTCATGATTGCCTGAACTCGTCGAGCTCGAGGGTTACTCCCTCGGCGATGCCCTCGATGATCACATCCGAGCCTCGCGCCCCCTCGCTTGTCGGCGCGATTCCGAAGGGCAGCTTCTGCCCGGGGAGGCTGGCGGAGAAAGCCGACAACACCGCGGGCAGCTGGTCTTCGGGCACCTCCTGGTCGGCGGTCCCCGGCCCGGTCAGCAGTCCGGTGGCCGTCATGACCAGGGTGGTGGCATCGGTGATGGACAGGTCGACGGCGATACTGACCTTCGAATCGAACCCGACCTTCCTCGGTGTGCCGGTGAAGACCAGCCCCCGATTGCTCGAGATGCCGGACTCTGTGGTTCCGCCGGTGGAGTCGTTGGTCTCCACGGTCGGTGCCTCGACGAGCAGATCGGGGATTTCCATGAACCTGCCCAGGTGAGTGGAGTCGATGATGATCCGGCTTTCCACCTTGCCCACCACCAGCGTCGCATCCGGAGGGATCAGCCAGGATCCGTCGCCGAGATCGATCGAATGCATGGTCGCCTCCAGCGACGCCTTGCCGGTGACCGGGTGATCAACGCCACTGGCCTTGATCTCGACCTCGTCGTAGTGCCGGCGCATCGCCTGCGGGCCGAAGGGGAAACCCAGGATCGCCACCGAGGGGTCCCAGTGCAGGTCTGCAGCGGTCCTAACGCTTCTGGCCAGGCGATACTCGGCGTAAATCGCCGTACCGAAGTCGGTGCCGACAACGCCGACGACGACGGCGGTGAGGGTCGCCAGGGCACCGATCGCGAGCTTGCGCACCCCGACATTGTTGCCCACGACGCGACGGTATTCGGTTCGGCGAGGCTTACCTGCAGGTGGCACGCTATCGTTATGGAACCATCGGTCGGGTAACGGCCGTGTGTCAGGCATGAATCTGGGAAGTCACCGCGCGACAGTGTTGTCTCGGGGTATCCCGGCGGATGATCTCCACAATCGTTGGAGGGCCAGTTGGATCTACTGCTATTGACAGTCGACCCACATCCCGAGTCGGTGCTGCCCTCGTTGTCGCTGCTGGCTCACAATGTGCGCACGGCGCCGACGGAAGTGTCCTCGCTGTTGGAGGCCGGCACTGCGGATGTGGCGATCGTCGATGCGCGCACCGACCTGGCCGCTGCGCGCGGACTGTGCCGGTTGCTGGGGACGACGGGTTCGTCGGTTCCGGTGGTCGCTGTCGTCAACGAAGGCGGCCTCGTCGCCGTCAGCGTCGAATGGGGCCTGGACGAGATTCTGCTGCCGGGCACCGGCCCTGCCGAGATAGACGCCCGACTTCGGTTGCTGGTCGGACGTCGCGGCGGCGCGGCCAACCAGGAGAACCTCGGAAAGATCAGCCTCGGTGAGCTGGTGATCGACGAGGGCACCTACACCGCGAGGCTGCGCGGCCGCCCGTTGGATCTGACCTACAAGGAATTCGAGCTGCTGAAGTATCTGGCGCAGCACGCCGGACGGGTGTTCACCCGGGCCCAGCTCCTCCAGGAGGTGTGGGGATACGACTTCTTCGGCGGTACCCGCACGGTCGACGTGCACGTGCGGCGCCTCCGCGCCAAACTCGGACCCGAGTACGAGTCGCTGATCGGCACCGTCCGCAACGTCGGCTACAAGGCCGTCAGGCCGGCGCGGGGTCGATCGTCCGCCCAGGAACCGGATCTCCCCGACGATCCGGACGACGACGACTACGGGGATGCCCCCGACGGGGTGCCGGTCCCGTTGGTCGAGCACCTGCACAGTAAGTGAGTCGGATCGCCTGGCGACCGCAGCTGTCGGCTGCGGAGCAGCAGGAAATCCGTGACATCATCAGTGCGGCAACGGATTTCGACGGCGTCCCACCCGTCGGCGAGCAGGTGGTGCGTGAGCTGGGACAGGAACGCACCCAACATCTGGTTGCCACCGGGGCTAGCGGTGCGATCATCGGATATCTGAATCTGACGCCGGAGATGGCCGAACTGGTGGTCGCTCCCGACGCTCGCAGGCAGGGTGCCGGCGCGTCGTTGATCCGTGCGGCGCTGGACAGGACAGGCGGGCGGATCCGATTCTGGGCGCATGGGACGCTGCCAGCGGCGGAGGCGGTCGCCGCCTCTCTGGGGCTGGGTCCGGTGCGTCGGTTGCTGCAGATGCGACGCCCACTTCTGGATGTGCCGGATGTCGACGTGGCCGACGGTGTGCAGCTGCGCACTTATGTCGGACCCGCCGACGATGCCGAGATCCTGCGGGTCAACAACGCGGCCTTCTCCTGGCATCCCGAGCAGGGTGGCTGGACCGAGGCTGAGATCGCCGAGCGCCGGGGTGAGCCGTGGTTCGACCCTGAGGGTCTGTTCCTTGCCTGTGATGAGACCGGCGAAAGACTGCTCGGTTTCCACTGGACCAAGCTGCACGCCGACAAGCCCGGCATCGGCGAGGTCTACGTCGTCGGAGTCGACCCTGCCGCCCAGGGCATGGGGCTGGGGCGCACGTTGACGGCGGTCGGGATGGCGTGGCTTGCGCAGCAGCTCGCGAACGCGGCCGAGCCCACCGTGATGCTCTACGTCGAGTCCGACAACACCGCCGCCGTGCGCACCTATGAACGTCTGGGCTTCACGGTCTACAGCACCGACACCGCCTATGCGGGGGTGAACACAGACGCCTAGGTCGATGCCGCGGCGGCCCGTGACCTGGTGAGCGCTTCCAGTGCCGGGATGCCCACCGGCTCGGTCGGCAGTAGAGGTATCACGGCAAGCCTATCGGCGAGATCGGATCTCACCTTGTCGATCTGCGGCCGCTCGGCGGCGGCCCGTCGACGCAGCAGCGGGGACGCCGGACGGGCGGCGGCGAGCGAATTGTTGATCACCCACGCCCAGGGGTGAATCCGGGCCCGTTCGAGTTCTTCCTGGAGGCCGGCGGCTTCGAGGACCGGGGTGGTCTCGGCCAGAGTGACGACGATGACCTTGGTGAGGTCGGGATCCTGCAGGCGCATCAGCGGCGTGGTGAACTGTCGGTCGCCGAATTGCCGGGCGACCTCGCGGTGGTAGGACCCAGTGGCATCGAGCAGCAGCAGCGTATGTCCGGTCGGTGCGGTGTCGACTACGACAAATTTGTGCCGAGACTCGCTTATCACCCGTGAGAAGGCTTGGAACACTGCGACTTCCTCGGTGCACGGTGAGCGGAGATCCTCTTCGAGCATCGACCGTCCCTGTTGGTCGAGCGCACGGCCCTTCGTGGCGAGAACATGGTCTCGGTAGGCGCGGGTCGCCCCGGCCGGGTCGATGCTCGACACATGCAGGTTCTCCAGGGTCCCGTGCAGCATGTCGGTGAGATGCCCGGCGGGGTCGGTGGTGGTCAGATGCACCTGATGCCCGCGGTCGGCCAGGGCGACGGCGATCGATGCGGCGACGGTGGTCTTTCCGACGCCGCCCTTGCCCATGCACATGATCAACCCGTGGTCGCCGCTGGCAAGTTCATCGATCAGGTTTGTCAGCGGGGCGGCGGTGTCGTCCGTCGGCGCCACCTCGTTGTCAGTGGGCGTCCCCGGGTCCGCATCGAACAACGTGGTGAGCGCCTCAAGCCCGACGATGTTGGCGGCCTTGAGATCCACCTGATCGGTTGGCAGCAAGTGCAATTCGTCGGGTAGGGCAGCGATGGCTTGTTGCTCGCGCAGGTAGATCGCCCCGGCGAGCGGGTCTGCGGGTCCGGCGGGGGCGGGCAGGACTCCGTTGATCACCACGTACTGGTGCGTCAGACCGATTGCTGCCAATTCAGTGTGTGTGCGGGCGATCTCGGTCAGCGTCGACCGCTGCGCACGGGCTACGAGCACGAGGCGGGTGCGTAGCGGGTCGGACAGGGCGGCGACCGCGCCGGCGTAGAGGTCACGCTGTTTGTCGAGGCCGGACAGCGGGCCGAGACACGACGCGTCGCCCTTGCCCTCCTTGAGGAATTCCGTCCATGAGCCTGGCAGTTGGAGCAGTCGGATGGTGTGTCCGGTGGGTGCTGTGTCGAAGAGCACGTGGTCGAACTGCTCCATCGGGCCGTCGGAATCGGTGAGTAGTTCGGTGAATTCGTTGAAGGATGCGATCTCGGTGGTGCACGAACCGGAGAGTTGTTCGGCGATCGACTGCAGTTCCTTGTCGGGTAGCAGGCCGCGAACCGGGCCGATGATTCGCTCGCGATATGCCTCGGCCGCCTGGTCGGGGTCGATCTCCAACGCGGACAACCTCTCTACCGCGGGGATCGTGGTGATGGTGTTACCTATCGACATCCCGAAGACCTGGCCGACATTGGACGCCGGGTCTGTGCTGACCAGCAGAACCCGTTTCCCCTGGCGGGCCAGGTGGATCGCGGCGGCGCAAGCAATCGAGGTCTTGCCCACCCCGCCTTTGCCGGTGAAGAACAGAAAGCGGGGCGGTGTGTCCAGGAACTTCACGAGTGTCAGCAGCAGCCGGAGGCGTCGGGACTGTCGCTGCTGCAGCAGCTGTCGCCGGAAGTCGTGTCCTCCAGCAGATTCGTTGCGACTGCCGGTTCAACACCGGCCCAAGCGGCCAGTTGGTTGCGGTCGGGATAACGCCCCGTCATCGCGGTGATGCCGTCGACCAGGATCAACGGCAATCCTTCGGAGCCGGCAACCTGCAGAAAAGCCCGCACTGTGTGGTTCTCGGCGAACGTGCCCGGTTCACTCGCCAGGTTGTAGCGGGCGACGTCGCCGCCGCGGCTGGCGACGAAGTCGAGATCCGCTGAGAACATCACCAATTGCTGGTCGACATCCTCGCCGCAGACCCCCGTCGCGCAACACAGCGCGGGTTCGAATACCTCGACCTTGCTCATTGAACGGGCTCCTCCGATGGTGTCGACGACGGGATGCTGAGCTGGCCGGCAAGCCGGCGGACACGGGCGGCGATGTCATCGCGCACCAGACGCATCCGCTCGATGCCGTCTATGCCGCGCTCGGACGGTTCGTCGGTGTCCCAGTTCTGGAATTCGGTGCCGGGGACCGGGTCCAGCTGAGCTTCTCGACCCAGGATCACGACCACGTCGACATCCGCAACCAGTTGTGGATCAACAGGTGTGGGTGTTTGATCGCTGATGTCGATCCCGAGCTCGCCGAGGCTTTCCGCCGACAGCGCGTTGACTGCTGTTCCCGGTTTGGTGCCGGCGGAGTGCACATCGACCCGGTCGCCGGCGAGCTGACGCATCAGCCCCGCAGCCATCTGTGACTTTCCGCCGTTCTTCGCGCAGACGAAAAGCACGGAGGGCCTGCGCGTCATTTCGTCTCCTCGACCGCCGCAGTTGTGCCGGAGGCGAAGCGACCGCGCAGCGCCAGCGACACGTACACCAGGGCTACCAGGACGGGCACCTCGATGAGCGGGCCGACGACTCCGGCCAGTGCCTGTCCGGACGTCACGCCGTAGGTGGCGATGGCGACGGCGATCGCCAACTCGAAGTTGTTGCCTGCGGCGGTGAACGCCAATGTGGTGGTGCGCTCGTAGCCCAGGCCGATCGCTGCACCGAGGAGGAAGCCACCGCCCCACATGATGGCGAAGTAGGCCAGCAGCGGCAGCGCGATCCGCGCGACATCCCAGGGGCTCGAGATGATCTGATCGCCCTGCAGCGCAAAGAGGATGACGATGGTGAAGAGCAGGCCGTAGAGCGCCCACGGTCCGATCCTGGGCAGAAACGTGCTCTCGTACCACTCCCGGCCCTTGGCCTTCTCCCCGAACCGGCGGGTGAGGTAGCCCGCCAACAACGGAATGCCGAGGAAGATCAGCACCGACTTGGCGATCTGCCAGACCGAGGTGTCGATGCTGGTCTGCTCCAGGCCGAGCCAACCGGGAAGCACCGAGAGATAGAACCAGCCCAGGACCGCGAACATGAAGACCTGGAACACCGAGTTGATCGCGACCAGCACGGCCGCGGCCTCGCGGTCGCCGCACGCGAGGTCGTTCCAGATGATCACCATCGCGATGCAACGCGCGAGGCCGACGATGATCAGGCCGGTGCGGTATTCGGGAAGGTCCGGAAGCATCAGCCATGCCAAGGCGAACATCAACGCCGGACCGAACACCCAGTTCAGAACCAGTGACGACAACAGCAGTCTGCGGTCCCCGGTCACCGAGTCGAGGCGGTCGTAGCGGACCTTGGCCAGGACCGGGTACATCATCACCAGCAGTCCGACGGCGATCGGGAGCGAAATGCCGTCGATCTCAACGGCGCTCAGCGCGTTGCCGAGTCCCGGGACGAGTCTGCCGAGCAGTAGGCCGGCGACCATGGCGATGCCGATCCAGACCGGCAGCATCCGATCCAGCGCGGACAGTTTCTTGACGACCGCAGAATCGTCGGTGGTGGTGGGGCTGCTCATGACACGGTCTCCTCGACACAGGCATCAGATGGTGTGGCTTCGCCCTCGTCGATCTGAAGGATCAGCGAAAGCTGCTGCAGTGCTTCGGGAATCGCCCGGTAGTAAACCCAGGAACCGCGCCGCTCACTGGCGAGGATTCCGGCGGACCGAAGCACTTTGAGATGGTGGGAAATCGTCGGCTGGGTCAGGTTGAATGTGGTGGAGATGTCGCAAACGCACGCCTCCCCGCCGGGATTGCCGGCGATCAGGCTCAACAGGCGCAGGCGCACCGGGTCGCCCAGCGCCTTGAACATCCGGGCGAGGCGGTCGGACGTGTCCTCGTCGAGTGCGGCAAGGCCGAGGGAGTCGCCAGCGCGCAGCAGCAGGGATGATTTCGACATCCGTCTATATTGACAGATATCGAATCAACTTGCGACGGCAACCCCGAGTTCGGTCAGGAGCGTGCGCACCCGTTGTTCGATCTCATCGCGGATCGGCCTGACGTCGTCGACGCTCTGGCCGGCGGGATCGTCGAGCTTCCACTCTTCGTAGCGAAGCCCGGGGAAGACCGGGCAGGCGTCGCCGCACCCCATCGTGATGATCACGTCGGCGGCGCGCACGATCTCATCGGTCCACGGCTTGGGGTATTCACGAGAGATGTCGATACCGCGCTCGGCCATCGCCGCCACTGCCGCGGGGTTGACCTCGTGGCCCGGTTCGGAGCCGCCTGACCAGGCAACGGCGGCGTCGCCGGCCATCTGGGTGAAGAAGCCCATCGCCATCTGTGACCGTCCGGCGTTGTGGGTGCACAGGAACAGCACGGTCGGCTTTCCGTCGTGATGCTTGCCCTCCACCTTGGCCAGTGCCCGAAGGCGTTGCCGGGCAAAGCGTTCGGCGAGCAGGGGTAGGAAGTTCGGAATCTTGGCGTGTCCGGCGAACTGATCGTAGGACGAATGCAGGAAGCGCTCGATGGTCTCGACGCCGTAGATGCCGTCGAACTCCTTCTCCAGCTGGGTTGCGGCGGACGTCATCGCCAGGCGCTGGTCGATGGACAGATCGTGTCGGAGGTGCGGATGGGCTTCGGGGGCGATGTTCTCGGTCATGCTGTTCTCCTTGTCAGGCGGTCTTCAGGGTGGGCGCCAGATGGTGGATGCGTTCGCTGAGGTCGTCGACGGCGGCATCAAAGGCGCCGGCCCTCTCGGTGCGCGCGGGGTCGGCCACCGACCAGTGCAGGCGGGTGAGTTCGGTGGGGAGT
>NZ_JBAUJR010000312.1:0-3459 GCF_049683935.1 Mycobacterium sp.
CGTCCGGGCAGGTCGGTGCGCTCGACCAGCCACGCGGCGCCGATGCCGAGCGCGAGGCACAGCGGCACCGTCACGACCACCAGTCCGACGGTGTTGACCAGCAGTTCACCGACGCGGGGCCGGGCCAGCAGTGCGTAGACGCGGTCGGGTCCGAGGCCGGCCGTGGACCAGAGCACATAGCCGATCGGGATGAACGTCGCCGCCACCAGCAGCGCCACCGCGGCACTGACGACGGGCCCGGGGCGCGAACTGCCCGGTGCGGGGGTCGGCGGGGCTTCGAGGGAGGGGTCGGTCGTGACCACCTAGAGCAGGCCGGCCTTGGTCATCAGATCGGTCACCTGCTGGGAGTCGAGGTCGGACGGGTTGACCGCAGGGGCCTGCAACTGGTCCAGAGGTACCAGCGCTTTGTTGGCGGGCACCCCGCTGGCCACCGGGTACTCGAACGAGGTGCCGTTCTCGAGCACCTCCTGGCCGGCCCTGCTGGTGACGAAGGTCAGGAACCTCTGCGCGTCATCCTTCTTGTCACTCGACTCCAGGATGCCGCCGCCCGAAATGGACACGAAAGCGCCCGGATCCTCGTTGCGGAAGTAGTGCAGCGCAGTGTTGTTGCTGATCTCTTTCGTCTCGGCCTGGTCGCGGAACCAGTAGTAGTGGTAGATCACGCCACCGTCGACCTCGCCGTCGTTGACCGCGCGCAAGGTCGCGATGTTGTCGGAGAAGATCTCGGCATTGGATTTCATGCCCGCGAGCCACTGCGCGGTGGCCGGTTCTCCGGTCAGCTGCAACATCGCCGCGACGATGGCCTGGAAGTCGGGTTTGACCGGGGGCGCGCCCCAGCGCCCCTTCCACTCCGGGCGCTCCAGGTCCATGATCGACGCGGGAAGCTGCGCTTCGCTGAGCCTTTCGGTGTTGTACGCGAACACCGTCGTGCGTGCCGCCACCCCGGTCCACTTGTCCGTCGACGGTCGGAACTGAGGCGGCACCTGTGCGATCGTCGCCTGGTCCACGCCGGTGAAAAGGCCGGCCTCCTCGACCGCCGCCATCGCCGGAGAGTTCTCGGTCAGGAAGACGTCTGCGGGGGAGGAGGCGCCCTCGGCGATCAGTTGGTTGCCGAGCTCAGTGTCGCCACCCTGCCGATAGGTGACCTCGATGCCGGTCTCCGCGGTGAACGCATCGATCCACTCCTTGGTGAGGGACTCGTGCTGGGCGTTGTAGATCAGCAGCCCGTCCGGCTCGTTCGACGACGAACATCCGGTCAGTCCGATCGCGAGCACGATGGTGAACAGCAGCGGTATGACTCCGCCACGGGGGAGGCGCATCCGGGGTCCTTTCCTCGAGTGAGGTGAGGTTGGCCTAAGGAAGATACCCGGGCTTGCTTGGAGGTTGCTGTGACCGATGGAGAGGACTCTGCGCCGCGACGTCCGGGCGGGTCCTAGGCTGGACCGGTGGATGTGCGCGCCCGAAACAACGTGACGATCGTCGGCACGCCGGGGGCGCCCGTGCTGATGTTGGCGCACGGGTTCGGTTGCGATCAGAATCTGTGGTGGCCGGTCGTGGATCTACTCCAGTCCGAGTTCCAGTTGGTGCTCCTGGATCATGTCGGTTGTGGAGCGTCGGACCCGAGCGCGTGGGATGCCGACAAATACTCGTCGCTGTCGGGTTACGCCCACGACATCGTCGACATCGCGCGTGAACTCGACCTGCGTGATGCGGTGTACGTCGGGCACTCCGTCGCGGCGATGATGGGCGCGCTCGCGGTCATCGCCGACCCGTCCCGTTTCGCGAAGTTGATCATGCTCACGCCGTCGCCTCGCTACATCGACGACGGCGACTACCGTGGCGGCTTCTCCCACGCCGACATCGACGAGTTGCTGGAGTCGATGGAGATGAATTACCTGGGTTGGTCGCACGCGATCGCGCCGGTGATCATGGGCAACACCGACCGTCCCGACCTGAGCAGGAAGCTCGAAGCGGCGTTCTGCCGAACCGACCCGGCGTGCGCCCGGATCTTCGCGCGCGCGACCTTCCTGTCCGACAATCGTGGCGATCTCGCCCAGGTCTCCCTGCCTACCTTGGTGATCGAGTGCGCCCAGGACGCGATCGCGCCGCAGGGTGTCGGGCAGTTCGTCAGCGATCACATCCCCGGCAGTCGACTGATCACCCTCGACGCCACCGGGCATTGCCCCCACGTGAGCGACCCGGTACCGACCGCGCAAGCCATCGCCGACTTCGCCAGGACCTCATGATCGACGCGGACATCGAGGATCTGTGGGAGTACGCCCCCAGCGGCCACCTCATCGCCGACCCCGGCGGACGAATCCTGCGGGCCAACACGACCCTGCTCCGGTGGCTGGGGTACGAGGCGGATGGGTTGCGCGGCAAGCTGATCGGTGACCTGTTGACGCCCGGTGGGCGCATTCACTACGACACCCACTTCGGGCCGCTGCTGCGGATGAAGGGCGAGCTCGCGGGCGTCACCGTCGATCTGGTCACCGCTCAGGGAACCCGGCTTCCGATGTTCCTGACCGCCAACGTCAAGATCGGCGAGGACGGCCGGCCCGAGCTCGTCCGGATCAGCGCATTGGACGCCACCGACCGCCGAGCCTATGAACAGGCACTTCTGGAACAGCGCCGGTTGGCCGAGGCCGAGCAGGCGCGCGTCAGGGTGTTCGCTGACACGCTGCGCCGCTCGTTGCTGCCGCCGGTGCTCTCGCCGCCGCCCGGCCTCGATGCCGCCGACTACTACTACGCCGCCTCGGTCGAGGACATCGGTGGCGACTTCTACGACCTGTTCCCGTTGACGGATTCCACATGGGGGTTCTTCCTCGGAGACGTCATCGGGAAAGGTGTCGACGCCGCCGTCATGACCGGGCTGACGAGGTATGTGCTGCGATCGGCGGCGGTGTCCGATCACGACCCTGTACGGGTGCTGCACAATCTCAATTCGGTGCTCACCCAGAAGCTGGGGATCACCAGCAGCAGCCTGTGCACGGTGATCTACGGCAATCTGACCAAGCGCGACAACGGTTTCGACATCGAGCTGGGTAGCGGAGGGCATCCGCCACCGTTGGTGCTGGGTGCCGACGGCAGTGCCGATTACGCGGACACGGTCGGTGGCCAGGCCGTGGGGATCACGAGTACGCCGCACTTCGTCGCGCACAGATTGCATCTGGCCCCCGGGGACACGTTGGTGCTCTACACCGACGGATTGACCGAGGCCAGCACCGGCATCGGCCGCGAGCGCTACGACGACGAGGGTGCGTTGTTGAGCTTCGCCCAGGCCCACGCCCCCTCGTCGGCGCAGGAGATCGTCGACGCCGTGAACGGCCTCCTGCGGGACCTCGGCGAGGGTGTGCAGGATGACACCGCGCTGCTCGCGCTCGGAGTCCCCGCCTAGCTTCGCCGGAATTGCATTCCAACAGCGTGCTTCTCGAAAAGGTCCTGATGGAATGCAATTCC
>NZ_JBAUJR010000313.1:0-26011 GCF_049683935.1 Mycobacterium sp.
CCGGTCTGCTGCTCGCCGACGAGCCGACGTCCGCGCTGGATCCCGACAACGCCGCCGTGGTCTGGCGATTGCTCGGCGACGCCGCCGCCGACGGTGCGGGCGTGCTGGTGATCACCCACGATCTGCCGTCACTGCTGCGCGCCGGCGTCTGCGACGACGTGGCCCTGATGGCACGCGGCACCGTGCTCCGACAGATGCCGATGACCGATGCCGTCGCGAGCACCGACCCGTACACCCGGGCGCTGATCGGCACGGTGCCGGTGTGACCGGCTTGCAGGCGACCGGCATCACGGTTACCTACGGCGCGACGACGGTGCTCGACGGCGTTGATGTCAGTGCTCCGGCGGGGACCATCACCGGCGTCACCGGAGCCTCCGGCAGCGGCAAGTCCACGCTGCTGCGGGTGCTCGCAGGACTGCAGACCCCCGATGCCGGCGTGGTCCGACACCATGGCGCTCCGACGGCCCCGAAGGGGTCGGTGGCGCTGCTGGCGCAGCATCCGCGGCAGGTGTGCAATCCGCGGTGGACGCTGCGCCAGACCATCAGCGAGCCGGCCCTGATCCGCGGCGAGCGGGTATCCGTCGCCGACGTGGCGGCCCGCGCCGGTCTGGACACAACACTTCTGGACCGCTGCCCGGGGCAGGTCAGCGACGGACAACTACAGCGTGCCTGCCTGGGCCGGGTCCTCGCGCAGCGGGCGGCGACGGTGCTCTGTGACGAGCCGACCGCGATGCTGGACCCGATCGCCACCGGGTCTGTGATGACACTGCTACGGGACATCGCCGACGACGGTGCCGTCGTCGTCCTGGTCAGTCACGACCCGGCGCTCGTCTCGGCGCTGACCGACGACGCGCTCGCCTTGCCGCGCCCATTAGGGTAGGTAAGCGTGACCCACTATGACGTCGTCGTTCTCGGAGCCGGCCCCGGCGGGTACGTCGCGGCCATTCGCGCCACCCAACTGGGGCTGAGCACCGCCATCATCGAGCCCAAATACTGGGGCGGGGTGTGCCTCAACGTCGGGTGCATCCCGTCGAAGGCGTTGCTGCGCAACGCTGAGCTCGCACACATCTTCACCAAGGAAGCCAAATCGTTCGGCATCAGTGGCGAGGCGAGCTTCGACTTCGGCGCCGCGTTCGACCGCAGCCGCAAGGTGGCCGACGGCCGGGTCGCCGGTGTGCACTTCCTGATGAAGAAGAACAAGATCACCGAGATCCACGGCTACGGCAAGTTCACCGGCGCCAACAGCATCGAGGTGGACCTCAACGAGGGCGGCACCGAAACCGTCGAGTTCGACAACGCGATCATCGCGACCGGCTCGAGCACCCGGCTGGTGCCCGGCACGTCGCTGTCGGAGAACGTCGTCACCTACGAGAAGCAGATCATGACCCGCGAGCTACCGGGGTCGATCATCATCGCCGGCGCCGGCGCGATCGGCATGGAGTTCGCCTACGTGCTGAAGAACTACGGCGTCGACGTCACCATCGTCGAGTTCCTGCCGCGCGCGCTGCCCAACGAGGACGCCGAGGTCTCCAAGGAGATCGAGAAGCAGTACAAGAAGCTGGGCGTGAAGATCCTCACCGGCACCAAGGTCGAATCGATTGACGACGATGGCAAGCAGGTCACCGTCACCGTGAGCAAGGATGGCAAGTCCGAGGAGCTCAAGGCCGACAAGGTGATGCAGGCCATCGGCTTCGCCCCCAACGTCGAGGGCTTCGGGCTGGACAAGGCGGGCGTCGAGCTGACCGATCGCAAGGCCATCGGCATCGACGACTACATGCGCACCAACGTGAGCCACATCTACGCGATCGGCGACGTCACCGCCAAGCTGCAGCTGGCGCACGTTGCCGAGGCGATGGCGGTGGTCGCGGCCGAAACCATCGCCGGCGCCGAGACTTTGGCGTTCGGCGACTACCGGATGATGCCGCGCGCCACGTTCTGCCAGCCCCAGGTCGCCAGCTTCGGTCTGACCGAGGAGCAGGCGCGTGAGGAGGGCTACGACGTCAAAGTCGCGAAGTTCCCGTTCACGGCCAACGGCAAGGCACACGGCCTGGGGGATCCGAGCGGCTTCGTCAAGCTGATCGCCGACGCCAAGTACGGCGAACTGCTCGGCGGGCACCTGATCGGCCACGACGTCTCCGAACTGCTGCCCGAGCTGACGCTGGCGCAGAAGTGGGATCTGACGGTCAACGAGCTGTCCCGCAACGTGCACACCCATCCGACCATGTCCGAGGCGCTGCAGGAGTGCTTCCACGGGCTGGCCGGCCACATGATCAACTTCTAGTTGAGAGCGATCTGGATCGCCGGCATCGGCGGGCTGGTGATCGGTCACATCCTGTGGCTGGTCGGCATCTCGGCGGCGATGGCGTCGACGGAGGTCCCCACCTGGGTGCTGGTCGTGTCCGCGGTGTCGATCGCCGTCGGGATCGCCGCCGGATACCTGGGGTGGCGGCAGTGGAAACTCAAGACCCGCAGAGCTGAAGCGTGGGCGGTGTTCCTGTGGGCGGTGCCGGTGTCGCCGGTGTTGCTGTCCCTGACCGTTCTCGGGGTGACGTATCTGTGAGCCGGCAGCTCAGTCGGGAAAGTCCAGCGGCACGCCGAGCGTGCTGATGGTCGCCGCAAGACCGTCGTATTGTGCTGCCAGCAAGCAGAATTCGATCAGCTGCGGCTTGGTGTAGAAGCCGGCGAGCGCCTGCCAGGTCTGCGGCGACACCCCGCGGGTGACGACGAACTCGTCGGTGGCGGTGATCAACACCCGCTCGCGATCGGTGAGCCCCTCGGCGTCGGGGCCCTCGAAGATCTTGGCCTGCAGGTCCGCGGTCAGCCCCCGGCTGCGGGCCAGCCTGCGGTGCTGCTGGAGTTCGTACTCACATTCGCGCAGATGGCCGACGCGCAGGATCACGGTCTCGGCGTCTCGGCGCGAGAGCTTGCCGGCATAGAGCAGATACGCCGACAGCGGCAACCACACCGGGAACAGCAGCCGGTGCTGGCCCAGCACGTTCATCAGGCTGAACCTCGGCCTGCGGATTCCACGGGCGCCGATCTTCGCGATGGCCCAGTTGATCGGTCCCAGCTCTTTGAAGCCGCCGGGTGGGACACGGGCAGGTGCACTCACATTTGCCTCACCAGATAGGGGGACACCGTCGAGCGGTGTTCGTTGATGTCCAGCGCGCGCCCCAGCGCGGGAAAAGCCCGCTGCGGACAGTTGTCGCGTTCGCACACCCGGCAGCCGGCACCGATCGGGGTCGCCCGAACGCTGGGGTCACCGGACAAATCCACGCCCTCCGAGTAGACCAGCCGCTGCGCATGGCGCAGTTCGCAGCCCAGGCCGATCGCGAACGTCTTACCTGCCTGACCATAGCGCGACGCCCGCCGCTCCACGGTCCGCGCCACCCACATGTAGCTTCGTCCGTCCGGCATCTCCGCGAGCTGCACCAGGATCTTGCCGGGGTTGGCGAATGTCTCGTAGACGTTCCACAGCGGGCAGGTGCCGCCGCTGGAGGAGAAGTGAAAACCGGTGGCGGACTGGCGTTTCGACATGTTCCCGGCGCGGTCGACGCGGACGAAGGAGAACGGAACGCCTCGCATCGAGGGTCGCTGAAGCGTCGAGAGCCGATGACAGATGGTCTCGTAGCTCACCGAGTAGTACGCGGAGAGTCGCTCGACGTCGTAGCGGAACTTCTCCGCCACCTCGTGGAAGTGGCCGTACGGCAGCACCGTCGCGGCGGCGAAGTAGTTCGCCAGCCCCAGTCGCGCCAGCCGCTGGGACTCCTCGCTGGTGAAGTGTCCGTCGCCGACCAGTCTGTCGATCAGGTCGCCGCACTCGAGGTAGGCCAACTCGGCGCCCATCCTGAACACCGTCTGCCCGGCGGACAGGTGGGCGCTGATCTCGAGGGTCTTCGACGGCGGGTCGTAGCGGTGCAGGACGCCCTCGCCCAAGTCGATACGGCGAATGATCCTGACGCCGTGCACGATTCGAAGACGATCGGCCAGGTCGCCGACGAGATCGCCCCGCTGGATGCGCATCCCGGCGGTCAGGTTCTCGGCTGCGGTGTCGAGTTCGTGCAGGTAGTTCTGACGTTGGTAGAAGTAGTCGCGCACCTCTTCGTGCGGCATGGTGATGGTTCCGGACCCTGAGCTGAAGCCACTGCCGCGGCCCTCACCGAACCGGTCCTCGGTCGCGGCCGCCAATTGAGTGGTGGTGAGCTGGTAGCGGCGGTGCAGGTTGACCATCGCGCGGGCCAGCGACGGGTGTGCGCCGACCATGTCGGCGATCGCGGTCGGGTCGACGTCGACGTCGAGATCGCGGTCCATGAGGACCTCCCGCAGTTCGGCGATCAGGCGGGTGTCGTCCTGGGAGGCGAAGAACGTCGCGTCGACCCCAAAAACCTCGGTGATGCGCAGCAGGACGGCCACGGTCAGCGGGCGCACGTCGTGCTCGATCTGGTTGAGGTAACTGGGGGAGATCTCCAGCATCTGCGCCAGCGCGGCCTGGCTGAAACCGCGTTCGCTTCGCAGCTGCCGTACGCGGGCTCCGACGAACGTTTTGGCCACGACCACCAGCGTAACCGCGACTAGCACCGTTGCGAAGGCACGATTTGCATCATTGGCAATCCGGGGCGTGTGGCAGTATCGGCATCCGTGAGTACCACCGGTCAGATCAGCGGGCTGGGTAAGGCGCTGATGCCCGTTCCGGACCCGCACCCGGACGTGTTCGACGTGGAATGGCCACTGCGGGTGGCCGACGTCGACCGCACGGGCAGGCTCAAGTTCGACGCCGCAACCCGGCACATTCAGGACATCGGCTCGGACCAGTTGCGCGAGATGGGCTTCGAGGAGACCCATCCGCTGTGGATCGTGCGCCGGACGATGGTCGACCTGATCGAGCCGATCGTGTTCAAGGACATGCTCCGGTTGCGCCGCTGGTGCTCGGGCACCTCCAACCGGTGGTGCGACATGCGGGTGCGCATAGAAGGCAGAAGGGCCGGCCTCGTCGAGTCCGAGGCGTTCTGGATCAACATCAACCGCGAGACCCAGGGGCCCGCGCGCATCTCCGACGACTTCATCGAGGGACTGCAGCGCACCACCGAGGTCGATCGGTTGCGGTGGAAGGCCTACCTGAAGCCCGGCAGTCGCGACGATGCCGTGGATGTGCGTGCCTATCCCGTGCGGGTCAGCGACATCGACATCTTCGACCACATGAACAACTCCGTGTACTGGAGCGTCATCGAGGATTACCTCACGGTGCAGCCGGAGCTGATGGCCGGCCCACTGCGGGTGACCATCGAGCACGACCTGCCGGTCGCCCTGGGCGACAAGCTCGAGATCATCCGGCACGTGTATCCGGCGGGTTCGACCGACAGATTCGGCCCGGAGCTCGCCGATCGCACTGTTACAACGCTCACATATGCGGTCGGCGAAGAGACCAAAGCGGTCGCTTCGCTGTTCTCCCTCTGAACCCCCTCCGTTAAACAGTACGAGCGTACTGACCTGCGCGGATTCGGTTACTGGCTAGTAGCTACTGAACCGGTTCAGTGCTCATCGGTCTTCGCAAACTTTGCAAATCATCAGGGCTTCTTGGCGAAAATTGGCAGTCTAAAGCGGTGGACCTGCGGTTATGGGTTGGTGCATGCTCGTGTAAGCAGACCAGCACAAGAAGCTGGAGCGTTAACAAACCGCAGAGGCCCGCATGCCTCCAGCGACTTGCAACACCGAAGGAGCAGTCAATGTCGACCGTTGGCACACCGAAGAGCCCCGAGCAGATCCAGCACGACTGGGACAACAACCCCCGCTGGAAGGGCATCACCCGCACCTACACCCCGCAGGACGTCGTCGCGCTGCAGGGCCACGTCGTCGAGGAGAGCACGCTGGCGCGCCGCGGCGCCGAGGTGCTCTGGGAGCAGCTGCACGACATGGAGTACGTCAACTCGCTGGGCGCCCTGACCGGCAACCAGGCCGTCCAGCAGGTCCGTGCCGGACTCAAGGCCATCTACCTGTCCGGCTGGCAGGTCGCCGGTGACGCGAACCTGTCCGGCCACACCTACCCCGACCAGAGCCTCTACCCGGCCAACTCGGTGCCGCAGGTGATCCGCCGCATCAACAACGCGCTGCTGCGCGCCGACCAGATCGCCAAGGTCGAGGGCGACCGGTCCGTGGAGAACTGGCTGGCCCCGATCGTCGCCGACGGTGAAGCCGGCTTCGGTGGCGCACTCAACGTCTACGAGCTGCAGAAGGCCATGATCGCCGCCGGTGTCGCCGGATCGCACTGGGAGGACCAGCTGGCCTCGGAGAAGAAGTGCGGCCACCTCGGTGGCAAGGTGCTCATCCCGACCCAGCAGCACATCCGCACGCTCACCTCGGCCCGCCTGGCGGCCGACGTCGCCGACGTCCCCACGGTCGTCATCGCCCGCACCGACGCCGAGGCAGCCACGCTGATCACCTCAGACGTCGACGAGCGTGACCAGCCGTTCATCACCGGTGAGCGGACCAAGGAAGGCTTCTACCGGGTCAAGAACGGCCTCGAGCCCTGCATCGCCCGCGCCAAGTCCTACGCGCCGTACTCCGATCTGATCTGGATGGAGACCGGCACCCCGGACCTCGAGCTGGCCAAGAAGTTCGCCGAAGGCGTCAAGAGCGAGTTCCCGGACCAGATGCTGGCCTACAACTGCTCGCCGTCGTTCAACTGGAAGCAGCACCTGGACGACGCGACCATCGCGAAGTTCCAGAACGAGCTCGGCGCCATGGGCTTCAAGTTCCAGTTCATCACCCTCGCCGGCTTCCACGCCCTCAACTACTCGATGTTCGATCTGGCCCACGGCTACGCCCGCAACCAGATGAGCGCCTACGTCGAGCTGCAGGAGCGCGAGTTCGCCGCCGAGGAGCGGGGCTACACCGCGACGAAGCACCAGCGTGAGGTCGGCGCCGGCTACTTCGATCGGATCGCCACCACGGTGGACCCGACCTCGTCGACCACCGCGCTGGCGGGTTCGACCGAAGAGGGTCAGTTCCACTAGGAGTCGACGGCATGACAGCATGAGCCCCGCCTGGTCATCCCGGCGGGGCTCATCGCTGCGAACAGTAGGAGAGAAGTGAGCATCGAACGAGTAGGCGTCGTGGGCGCCGGGCAGATGGGCGGCGGAATCGCCGAGGTGTGCGCGAAGGCCGGCGCCGACGTCGTCGTCTACGAACCCAGCGAGGAGCTGGCGGCTGCGGGGCGCAAGCGCATCACGGCCTCGCTCGAGCGCGCCAAGGCGAAGGGCAAGCTGGCGGCCGACGACTTCGAGATCGCGCTCGCGCGGCTGACGTTCACCACGAACCTCGCCGACCTCGCCGACCGTCAGTTGGTGATCGAGGCGATCGTCGAGGACGAGGCCGTCAAGGCCAAGGTGTTCGCCCAGCTCGATGAGGTCGTCACCGATCCCGATGCGGTACTCGCCTCGAACACCTCCAGCATCCCGATCATGAAAATCGCTGCGGCGACCAAGAATCCGAGCAGGGTGCTGGGACTGCACTTCTTCAACCCGGTGCCGGTGCTGCCGCTGGTCGAGCTGATCAACACGCTGGTCACCTCCGAGGAGGCGATCGCGCGGGTGGAGCAGTTCGCGGGCGAGGTGCTGGGCAAGAAGGTGGTGCGCTGCGGCGACCGCTCCGGCTTCGTCGTCAACGCGCTGCTGGTGCCCTACCTGCTGTCGGCCCTCCGGATGGCCGAGGCCGGGGTCGCAGGAGTCGAGGACATCGACACGGCCGTCGTTGCGGGGCTTTCGCATCCGATGGGCCCGCTGCGGCTGTCGGACCTCATCGGGCTGGACACCATGAAGCTGATCGCCGACTCGATGTACGACGAGTACAAGGACGCACACTATGCGCCGCCGCCGCTGCTGCAGCGGATGGTCGAGGCCGGCCAGCTGGGCAAGAAGTCGGGCAAGGGCTTCTACACGTACTGAGTTCCCGTCGAGTGCACGGTTTCTGATGGAAAATGCCCAATATCCATCAGAATTCGTGCATTCGGGAACCGTTCGGCGCTCTAGTTCGCCTAAGACGATGTGCAGGAACTCGTCGTAGCGTCGGAATCCCTCGCGGCCGGAGAGTTGACCCGACAAGACCTCCGGCGGCAATTCGTCAAAGTGCACCACAATGTCTACGCGCCGCGGGGCATGACGTTGACGGCTCGCGATCGCGCGCAAGCGGCGTGGCTGTGGTCGCGGCGCAAGGCGACTTTGGCCGGGGCTTCGGCAGCGGCGATGCACGGCGCCCGCTGGCTGCCGAAAGACGGTCCGGCCGAGTTGACCCGCGTCCGATCAGGAGCGGTGCCGGGCATCCTGATTCATCGCGACACCCTTCTTGACGATGAGGTGTGCCTGGTTCAGAGCCTCGACTGCACGACGGCCGCGCGAACGGCCTACGACCTAGGTCGTCGAACTCCGGGTGATGAGGCCGTCGTTCGCATCGACGCGCTTTTGAACGCCACCCGAGCTCAGGTGTCTGAAGTGCTGGCGATCAGTGAGCGTCACCCCGGAGCGAGAGGTGTCCACGCCCTGCGAAAGGTTCTGGACCTTGTCGACGGAGGTGCTGAGTCACCGCAGGAGTCCCGAGTGCGTCTGCTACTGATACGCAAGGGACTGCCCCGGCCCGTGACTCAGATCCCGATCAGGGACGCGAACGGCAGAGTCGTACGCCGAATCGACATGGGGTGGCCCGAATACTGTGTTGGTGTCGAGTACGACGGTGAGCAACACTGGACCGACCCGGAGGCGCATGCCGGGGACATCACTCGACTGGAGTTCCTAGCAGCACGAGGTTGGATCATCATTCGGGTAAGCGCACGGCATTTGCGCTACGAGCCAGACGGCATTGCGCAGCGCGCTCAGAACGCGCTACGCCAGCGTGGTTGGGTTGGCGCCGCCTGATCGGGGACCCGAACGCACGGTTTCTGATGAAAATCGGCCGAAACTCGTCACAAACCGTGCACTCGGCGGCGTTGGCCTCGCACCTAGGCTGACGCCAACCGGTTCTTCTCGGCTTCCACGTCGAAATCCGGTGGCGGCCAAGACATGTTGAGGCGCTTCATGGCCTCGATGAGCAACTCGGTGACAGCCAGTCGGCTGTACCATTTGCGGTTGCACGGCACGATGTGCCACGGCGCGTAGTCCGTCGACGTCCGGTCCAGCATCGCCTGGTAGGCCTGTTCGTACAGCGGCCACTTGAGCCGTTCGTCGACGTCGGCGGGGTTGTACTTCCAGTACTTGTCCGGTCGCTCGAGTCGCGCGGCCAGGCGCTTCTTCTGCTCGGTGAGGGAGACGAACATGGCGACTTTCACCACGGTGGTCCCGTTGTCGACGAGTTCGCGTTCAAAGGCGTTGATCTCGTCGTAACGAGGCTCCCACACGTCCTGAGGCACCAGGTTGTGCACGCGCACGATCAGCACGTCCTCGTAGTGCGAACGGTCGAAGACGCCGATGTGTCCGGCCGTCGGCAAGGCCCTGCGGATCCGCCACAGATAGTGGTGCGACAGTTCCTCGGCAGTCGGCTTTCCGAAGTTGTGGTACTGGATGCCCTGCGGATTCGCCCCGCCCATAACATGTTTGACGATTCCGCCCTTGCCCGCAGTGTCCATTCCTTGAAGCACGAGCAACACCGACCGCGTGTCGCCGGAGCGGCTGTTGGCGTACAGCATCTCCTGCAGTTCGGCGAGACGCACATTGCGCTCTTCCTGCAACGTGGGGGCCTCGGTCTTGCTGCCTCGGAAGCCTGGGGTCGCGGACGCGTCGATGTCGCCGACTTTGTCACCGGGACGGAACATCAACTCGTCGTGTGGTTCATGGGTCCACAACGCAGGCAGATCGGAGAGCTCGCTCATGCTCCTAGTCAAGCAGTCGCGGCGGCAGAACAGGTGAGGGATGAGGCTTCTGCCGGAATTTCTCCAGGGACCCGCCCACCTCGACGATTCCGCACAGCGCGCTCCACGACAGCATCGTCAGGTAGTCGATCAGCTCTTCGGAGGTCATCCGCGGATTCGACATCCACGAGTGCGTCGCCAGCTGCACGCCTCCGACGATCTGGAAGGCCCACGGCCCGATCCCGCCGGTGTCCATCCCGGCCTCGACCATGCGCCGCCGGAACATCACAGCCAGCATCCGGGCGATGATCTGCTCGGAATCGGCGACGGCCTTGCTCTTGCTGGCCGAGTTGTTGGCCATCACGAACCGGTAGGGCTCCGGTTCGTTGGCGACGGTCTCGACGTACACCCGGATGATCTCGCGGGTGAGGTCGTAGCCGTCCAGGTTCGACGACAGGGCCGCGGCCATGTTCGGGATCAGGGTGGTCTGCGCGAAGCGCATCATCACCGCGGTGGTGAGGTCGTTCTTGTCGACGAAGTAGCGATAGAGGACTGTTTTGGACACGCCGATCTCCGCGGCGATCTCGTCCATGCTGACGTTGCTGCCGAGGCGGCGGATCGCCTCGAGGGTGCCGTCGACCAACTCGTTGCGTCGCTCGACCTTGTGCTTATGCCAGCGTCGCTTTCGTCCATCGGTCTTGACCGCCACCGGCGGGGATTGTTGTGCCACGTTCGCGGTAGTCCATTCCGTAGTCCGTGTCGATGATACGGCGCTGGCCCCGGTGCGCAGGATCGCGGGACGACCACGGCGGGAACGTCACGACGGGCAGTTGCTGGCGTAGCGGATGATGTAGGCGTGGCACACAGACCTGACGTTGCAGAGCGTCCCAGCTTCGCTGAAACGCTCGCCGGGGCCGACTCGGCCGCCGACGCCGAACGACTCCGCGGCCTGCGGCGAATGAAAGTCGTGGCGCTGAGCTTCCTGCTCGGCGCCGCGGTCGTCTTCCTCGTCTGCTCGTGGGCGCAGTCCCACGGCGCCGCGCCCTGGGTCGGTTACGTCCGAGCCGCCGCCGAGGCCGGCATGATCGGCGGGCTCGCAGACTGGTTCGCGGTCACCGCGCTGTTCAAGCATCCGCTGGGCATCCCGATCCCGCACACGGCGATCATCCGCCGGAAGAAAGACCAGTTGGGCGAGGGTCTGGGCGACTTCGTCCGGGAGAACTTCATGTCGCCGGACGTCGTGTCGACGAAGCTGCGCGACGCCGAGGTCGCCAGTCGGCTCGGCAGGTGGCTGGCACACCCGGCCAATGCCGAACGCGTCGCGGCCGAGGCATCGACGGCGCTGCGGGTGCTGGTGGAGATGCTGCGCGACGAGGACATCCAGCAGGTGCTGGACCGGATGATCGTCAAGCGGGTCGCCGAACCGCAGTGGGGCCCGCCGATCGGTCGGGTGCTGGCCTCGCTGCTCGAGGAGGGGCGGCAGGAAGCGCTGATCCAACTGCTCGCCGACCGGGCGTTCGAGTGGTCGCTGAACTCCGGTGAGGTCATCGAACGCGTCATCGAACGCGATTCACCGTCGTGGTCGCCCCGGTGGGTCGACGGCCTGATCGGCGATCGCATTCATCGCGAGCTGATGGACTTCACCGACAAGGTCCGTCGCAATCCCGATCACGAGCTCCGCCGCTCGGCCACCAAGTTCCTGTTCGAGTTCGCCGCCGACCTGCAGAACGACGAGGCGACGATCCAGCGCGCCGAGAACGTAAAGGAACAGATCATGGCCCGCGACGAGGTGACCAAGGCGGCCGAGACCGCCTGGACCGCCGCCAAGCGGATCCTGCTGGAGTCCGTCGACGACCCGAGTTCGACCCTGCGGGCCCGCATCGCCGACTCGGTGGTCAACATCGGCGAGTCGCTGCGCGACGACGCCGAACTGCGGGCCAAGGTCGACAACTGGATCGTGCGGGCCGCGCAGCACCTCGTCGGCCAGTATGGGACGGAGATCACAGCGATCATCACCGAGACCATCGAGCGCTGGGACGCCGAGGAGGCGAGCCGCCGCATCGAACTCCATGTGGGCCGCGACCTGCAGTTCATCCGCATCAACGGCACCGTGGTCGGGGCCCTGGCGGGCTTGGTCATCTACACGCTGGCGCAGATACTGTTCTGACCTGCGCTAACTAGTGCTTGCAAAAGTTAGCACCCCGTCGTACGGTGGAAATCGGTACCAGCCCGATACCCATCGCATCGAAGGGACACACCATGACGCAAGACGAAAATCTTGCCGCGGTCGTGACCAACGCGGCGCAGGACATCGGGAGCTTCATCCGATCCCAGCGCGAGGCTGCGCAGGTGTCGGTGCGCCAGCTGGCCGAGAAGGCCGGCGTCAGTAATCCCTACCTCAGTCAGATCGAGCGGGGATTGCGGAAACCCTCGGCGGACGTGCTCAACCAGATCGCGAAAGCGCTCCGGGTGTCCGCGGAGGTTCTCTACATCAGGGCCGGAATCCTCGAGCCTTCGGAGGGCAGCGAGATTCGTGACGCCATCGTGACCGACACCGCGATCAACGAGCGGCAGAAGCAGGTGCTGCTCGACATCTACACCTCGTTCTGTCAGCAGAACGAGGCCGCCCTGCTCGAAGCTGCACTGGCAGCAGGGGCGCCGGCAGACCACGCAAGCGAAGCAGAAGAGGAGCCGACGACTGACCCAGACTCGAGTCCCGTCCAAAGCCCTCTGCAACTCACCCAATCACCAACAACCGACTCCCAGTGAGACGAAAGGACATCATCATGGCTGAGAAGAATCAGATCGAGATCGACGACCTGAAGGCCCCGCTGCTCGCCGCAGTCGGCGCTGCCGACCTGGCGCTGGAGCGCGTCAACGAGATCGTCGCGACCCTGCGCGAGCGTGCCGACGAGGTTCGCAGCGACGCAGAGACCCGTGTCGCCGAGCGCCGTGCACGCATCAACAAGCTGCAGGAAGAGCTGCCCTCGCAGGTCGGCGACATCCGTGAGCGGCTCAGCTCCGACGAACTGCGTAAGTTCGCCGAGGGCTACGCCGAGGCCGCGCAGACGACCTACAACAGCCTCATCGAGCGCGGCGAGGCCGCCCTGGAACGCCTTCGCAGCCAGCCGGCGCTGGAGGAGGCTGCCAGCCGGGTCGAGGGGTACACCGATCAGGCCGTCGAGCTGACCCAGGACGCGCTGGGCACCGTCGCGACGCAGACCCGCGCGGTCGGCGAGCGTGCCGCCAAGCTGGTCGGTGTCGAGCTGCCGAAGAAGACCGACGAGGCCGCCGCTCCGGTGAAGAAGGCCGCCAAGAAGGCTCCCGCCAAGAAGGCTCCCGCCAAGAAGGCGCCGGCCAAGAAGGCGCCGGCCAAGAAGGTCACCCAGAAGTAGTTCGACGAACCCCTCACGGGGTGAGTCGACCGAGGGACGTAACCCGCATAGTCTGTAGCTCGTGGAGCTTCAAGGCCTTGTGGGTTACGTCCTTTTCGTTTTGCAGGTCGCTGTCCTGGTGGCAGCGGTCTACGCATTCGTGCACGCCGCGATGCAGCGGCCCGACGCCTACACCGCGGCCGACAAGCTGACCAAGCCGGTGTGGTTGGTGATCCTCGGTGTCGCGGTGCTGCTGGCGCTGGTGCTGGGCATCATGGGTGTGGCGATCGCCGCGGTGGCATCCGGTGTCTACCTCGTCGACGTCCGACCCAAGATCCTTGAGATCCAAGGGAAGTCGCGATAGTGCGACGAGCCTTTGCGGCCGCCGCGGCGATGTGTGTGTTTCCCCTCGCGGTTGTTCCCGTCGCGTCCGCGGCGCCAGCCGTCGCGCCGCCGCCGTATGTCGACCATGCCGAGTGGGCCAAATGGGGCGACCTGTCCAGTCTGCGCGTCTATCCGACCGTGTCCGGCCGGGACACCTCGGGTCGCCCGGGCACCGCGCCGCAGGCCGACGTGGCATGGGCCGAGGTGCTGACACTGTCGCCCGATGCGGCGATTCCCGGTATGCGAGAACAGTTCATGTGCCACTGGCAGTTCGCCGAGCTGGTCGAACCCGGCAAGGTCAGCTGGAACCTCGAGCCGTGGCGTCCCGAGGTCAGTGAAGATCAGATGGTCGCTGCCGGATGCAACCCAGGTGGCACCGAAGAGCCCTTCTGATGGGTTCCTACACCCGCGACCGCGTCGCGGCGCTTGTTGACCACACGCTGCTGAAACCGGAGGCCACCGACGCGGATGTCGTCGGACTGATCGCCGAAGCCGCCGAGCTCGGTGTCTTCGCCCTCTGCGTGTCGCCCACGATGGTGTCGGTTGCGGCCGCGCTGGCACCTGGTCGTCCCGTGGCGTCGGTCGTGGGATTCCCGTCAGGTAAACACTTCTCGGCGATCAAGGCCGAGGAGTCCCGGCTGGCCGTGGCCGCCGGTGCAGCGGAGATCGACATGGTGATCGACGTCGGTGCGGCCCTCGCCGGTGATCTCGACGCGGTGCGCGCCGACATCGCGGCGGTGCGCGCGTCGATCCCAGGGGGCACCGTTCTGAAGGTCATCGTCGAATCGGCTGCGCTGCTGGAGTTCAGCGGGTCGCCGTTGCTGGTCGACGTCTGCCGGATCGCCGAGGATTCGGGAGCCGATTTCGTGAAGACCTCCACCGGCTTTCATCCCGCCGGCGGCGCATCGCCCCGCGCGGTCGAGCTGATGGCGGGTACGGTCGGCGGTCGCCTCGGCGTCAAGGCCAGCGGTGGGATCCGCACGGCGACCGACGCTGCGGCGATGCTCGATGCGGGTGCCACGCGGTTGGGACTTTCCGGGACCCGCGCGGTTCTCGACGGTTTCAGCTGACCCCTACAGGCCTGCGAAGCAGGGGTCGTCGTTCTGCTTCGGGATCGAGGCGTTGCTCGTCGAGAACTGGCTCACCACACCGGTATCGGTGACCTGGATCGAGTCGGCACGGATGTTCATCGGGTAGTCCTGGACCAGCTCGGAGGTGAACGCGTCCAGCGCCGGCTGTACCACCTCACGCGGCAGCGTGAAGCCCAACCCGGTCACGTTGGTGACCTGTAGCGCGATGTTGCCGTCGACGACCTCGGGGCGTGTGGTGATGCTGCCCAGTGCCCCTTCGAGTTCGATCGTCCCGTCGGTCGAGTTGGTCGTCACCCCGGTGACGAAGCTGCCGATCAGCGGGATCGCGCCCTGGATGGTCTGCTTGATGCCATCGGCGGACCAGTCGATGTTGGCCACCAGGGAGCCCACGGTGCCACCCGATGTGGGGGTGTCCTCCAGGCGGACGTCGTTGATGTCGAGGTTCAGCTTCATCCCCCGTGCGTCACGCAGCTGGTTGCCCGCGGTTTCGATCCTGATGTTGGTGTAGTGACCCGACACGTGCTGCATCAGGAAGGGGGGCAGCACCCCGAACGATGCGGTGGCGTCGTCCTGCACGACACATTCGACGACCGAGGCGACCACCGTGTCGGCGCGGTTGCGGGCATAGAGCTCACCGCCGAGCAGGCCAGCGAAGACCAGCGCCAGCACGATCACGACGGCCAGGACGACCGAGAGTGGATCGCTGAAGATCCTCTTGATTTTCGCCGGCAACGAGGATTCCTCCTCCGGGGGGACGCCGGATGTCGGCCCGGGGCCGTAGCCGGGGGGTGGGTTCTGCGAGAACTGCGGCTGCGGTGGGCCGGGTTGCTGCGGTGGCCGAGGGGCCCAGGGATCGGTCACGTCAGCGATTGTGCCCTATTGCCCTGAGTGAACGACGATGAGCGCTCGCGCGAAGAGCAGATGGCTCCTGAGCGGTTGGTCATCACCGCGACGGTCTCGCGGGCCTTGCGGGCCGCGCCGAGGTCGACGTCGCAGACCAACAACTGTGGGTCGGCGCCCGCAGATGCCAGCACCTCGCCCAGTGCTGAGGCCACCACGCTGCCGCCCACACCTGTAGGTCCGAGCGCGGCGATCTCGTCGCCGGGATAGGCCTGGCCGACCGCGGCGACGATGCTGTTCGTGTCGATGGCGCGGGCGCGGGCGAGCAGCGTCCACTGGTCGAGTTTGCCCGGCCCGGTGCCCCATGAGGCGTGGGCGGTGATCACCTCGGCGCCGCGTTCGGCCAACTCGACGTACAGCTCGGGGAAGCGGATGTCGTAACAGAGGGTCAGGCCGACCGTCACGCCGTCGACCTCGATCACGACGGGCTCCCGGCCGGGTGCGACCGTGGTGGATTCGGAGAACCCGAACGCGTCGTAGAGGTGGATCTTGTCGTAGTGGGCGTCCACCTTCGGACCCGTCGCGAGCAGCGTGTTGGTGACGCGGCCGTCGTCGGCCGGCACGAACATGCCCGCGACGACGACCACACCCGCGCGGCGGGCGATGTCCCGGACCGCGTCAGCCCACGGCCCGTCCAACGGTTCGGCGACCGGGGCGAGCGGGACCCCGAAACGACACATGGTCGCCTCGGGGAACAGCACGAGCGACGCACCCTGCTCCGCCGCCCGCAGGGTGTACTCCTCGACCAGGGCGAGATTGGCGGTCGGGTCGGTGCCGGCGCGGATCTGAGCCAGGGCCACACGCATGTTCTGGCGCATGACGACCAGGATAGGTCGATCATCCGATCTCAGAAGGGTGGCGGGTCGTCGCCGTAGTCGGGTTGGTGATCGCGGGGATGGGCGAAGTACCCGGAGTAGTCCGCAGGCTGCGGGGCGCGTTCTTCGGCCTTCCGGTTGGCCTTACGGGCGGCGGCTTCGAGGTCGCGCTCACGTTGAACGGCATTGAGGCGTCGCTCGGCGGTTATGCGGTAGCGGCGTGCCTGTTCTCGGGGGTACCGACGGCTGGGCATCATCACCTCCCGCCCCGGAACGCGCGGCGGCAGAGGTTCGTCGTGCCCGGGTGATGGCGCGGTGGTGGTCTTCCAGCCCGGGAACAGCAGGCTGGAGAAGGGTTTGGTGACGTAGGTGCGACCTGTCGGTGTGGTCACCTTCACGGTGCCGTCGGGCAACTGTGTGTCCGACCAGCCGTCCCAGAAAGTTTTGATCAAGTGATGAAATTTGCAGTAGCACTTGAGATTTGATGGATGTGTCGGACCGGTCGGCCAGGGCCGGGTGTGGTCGATCTCGGCGTGTGCAGCTGGACGGTCACAACCGGGAGCGCGGCATGTCAGATCGCGGGCGCGCACGAATTCGGCCATCGCGACCGAGGGGCGATACCCGTCGCTGCCGGTGATGGTGCCGGGCCCGCCGACGAAGCGGACTTTCGCGCCATGGGCGATCAACTCGGCCAGCAGGGACGCGGGCAGGATCGAGCCGCGCGGGCCGGCGATGACACCCGGGGTGAGCTTGACAGCAGGCTTGGCCTGGGGCTCGGCGGTGCTCGGCACGGCACGCTCGGGTTCGGGTCCGTTGAAGCCTGGGTCGGGTGGCGCGTCGAGGGATGCCTTGTCGGCCACAGCGTGAATGGTCAGACTCGACGCGCGGCCGTCATCGATGGTGGCGGCCTCGCAGTCGGGGTTGTCGCAGCGGCAGGTCAGCACCAAAGACCCTGCCGCCAGGGCGCCCACCGCGTCGGCGCGGCGCTGTGCGGTGGTGCGCGGATCGTCGTCACACACCCCGCGCACCATCGCGGTCAGTCGCTCTTCCATGAGAGCGGCGTCCATGGCCGACAGCCGCCCGAATACGCTGGTCGTGCCGGTGTTGTCGTCGCGTTTACCGATCGTGAACGAGCGACCGCGGATCCGATCGCGGACTCGGCGGACCGCGTCGGGATCGTACTTGTCGATCCACACGTCGATGGCGTGTTCGAGTTTGGCCATCGACAGCACACCCCACCCGTCGATCGCTTCGGTGAATGCCGAATCGAGCTGAGCCAGGGCCTGCCCGTCGACGACCAGGGCGGTGCGCCACACGATCATCGACACCATCCAGACGGGCACCTGCCCGGCCATGAACCGGCGCCCCAACTTGGGGAACCGATCACGCAATGCGACCGCCAGATCCATCTGCCCTGACGCGCGTCCCGGGCTGATGTTCAACGCGCACCCGATCTGGGCGGCCGCGTTGTCCCAGTCATCACAGGCCCATTTCGGGCCGACGGGATCAGCACAGCTACGGTGCTGCCACTCGCCGATCGCGGCCACCTTGAACGCCTCGGCCTGCGTCGCCACCTGCGCCCAGCCCGAGATGGCGTCCGCCACGTCGGCATCAGACGCCGCAGGCAGATCGGCGGGGCTCAGAGGCAGGGTTTCGAACACATGTTCGATTATAGACGGACCCGGTGACAGGTCAGGGCACCGTTACGGTCCCCAGGCCGGTCGGCTGAGCGCGGCCGACTTCTTGCCGAGCTTGCCGGTGCGCACCTGCGCCGCGAGGCTGTCGAGGATCACCCGTGAACTCAGCAGGGCGGTCTGCTCGGCCCAGTCGTACGGCGGCGAGCATTCGACGACCTCGATACCGGCCAGTCCCGGCTCGGAGACCATCTTGACCAGGTTGAGCGCCTCGCGCGGCAGCAGACCACCCGGTTCCGGCCAGCCCGTTCCCGGCACGAAGCCGGCGTCGATGACGTCGATGTCGAACGACAGGTACACCGCCTTGGCGCCCTTCCAAGCGATCTCGAGGGCCGTCTCCGCGATTTTTTCTATGCCGACCCGCTCCACGTCGCCGACGGTGATCACCGTGGACTTTCGATCGCGGCCCACTTTCACACCCTCACGCGGGCTCTGCCACCCACCGATGCCGATCTGCACCAGGTTCGTCGCGGGAGCGTTCTTGATGTTGGTCGCGTGGAACCACGGCGTGGTGTGCATCCGCTCGTCGAGGTCGGTTTCCTGGGTGTCGACATGGCGGTCGAAGTGGATGATGCCGATGTTGCCGTCCATGTAGGGCGCCAGACCTCGGATGGTGGGGAAGCCGATGGAGTGGTCCCCACCGAGGACGATCGGCATCACGCCCTTCTGCGCGACGTGTGCCATCGCCTGGCTGATCTGGTCGAACGACTTCTCCAGGTTGCCCGGGATGGTGAACACGTCGCCGATGTCGACCATGTTGAGTTGCTCGCGCAGGTCGACGCCGGACTCGTAGTTGTAGGTGCCGAACAGGTTCGTCGAGCGCCGGATGCCCTGCGGGCCGAAGCGTGTGCCGGGCCGGTAGGTGGCACCCGCGTCGAGCGGCACCCCGAAGATGGCGACCTCGGCGTCGTCGACCTCGTTGACGTCCTCGATGAAAGGACATTTCAGGAAGGTGCCGCGCTCACCGGCGAAGTGCGGTTTCTCGCCGCGGACGAACGTCGAGATGGTGCGGTCGTTGATCGTGGGGGCGGCCTGCAGGCCGAAACTCAGACCGCGGTCGATCTCTTCGCGGAGTCGCCGGTCCGACAGGTTCGCCTCCGCCTGCTGGGCCCAGGCGCCTTCGGCGTTCGGCAGGGACGGGTCGGGATTTCCGAAATCGGGCACGAGCGCTCCTCACGCGCCGTCTTGTCGCTGACCGGGTACGACGCACCTCGTCCGGGGAACCGGTGCACCCGGCCCCTGCGGTTCATTGTTGGCACAGTCGCGAATTGCTGTCCAGCGCTAACGGAAACGTGGCGTTAACACCTCACGCGACAAGGCGTAACGAAGCGGGCTTTTCCTGATCGGGACTCACATCGGCATGTGGGGCGCGTCTAGGGTTCCGCCGTTCGCGGGTCTGGTCCGAGAGACGCAGGCGACTCCGGCGGCGATGCCGGACCGTTCCACGGCGGGATAAAAGCCCGGGAGGCTCCATTGCCGGGTGTGGGCGCACTGCGTCCGGCGATTTATCAGGAGGCTCCTCGATGATTCTCTTCGGAATCGGCGTCAGCATCGTTGTTGTCGCATTCGTCGGCTTTTATGTAGCTCGCAAGGTCGGCGGGGACAGCTCCAACTTCTTGGTGGCTGGGCGCATGCTCCCGCTGTGGCTGGTCGGCGCAGCCCTCATGGGTCAAGCCGTCGACACCAACGCCACCCTCGGTAACACCGACCTGGCTGCCGAGTTCGGGTTCTGGGCGGGGGCATCGCTGCCGCTGGGGTTGGGGCTGTGCCTGTTGCTCACCGGCCTGTTCTTCGCCAAGCCGATGAATCGAATGGGTCTGACCACCTTCCCCGACTACTTCCGCCTGCGGTTCGGTCGGCCGGTGGAGGTCTCGGCGTCGATACTGCTGATCACCGCATTCTGCATCCTGGTCGCGGGCAATCTCGTCGCCGGTGGCTATCTCTTCAATTACTTCGCCGGAATCCCCTACTGGGCGGGCGTGGTGGGGATCGCGCTGATCGTGGTTGCCTACACCGGTGCCGGCGGGATGATCGCCGACGCCTACACCGCGATCATCCAGATGACCCTGATTCTGGTGGGATCCGTCGCCACCCTCATCTGGGTGACCGTCGCCTACGGCCTGACCATCCCGCAGGGCATGAACCCGTTCGACTTCGGCCAACTCACAGACCCGGCCCAGGGGGCCACCATCAACTGGGCGACGCTGATTGCGCTGGGCATCGGTGACATCGTGGCCATCGACTTCATGCAGCGGATCTTCGCAGCCCGCAATCCGGAGACCGCTCAGCGCGCCTGCTTCGTCGGTGCTGCCGGCGCCGCCGCGATCGGTATCCCCTTCGCGCTGATCGCGCTGGCCTCGACGGCGATCCTGCCGGAGGGCACCGAAGGTCCGGTGCTGTTCGTACTGCTCGATCAGTACGCGCCGGTGATTCTGACGATCGTCGTGCTCGCGGGCATCGTCGGGGCCTCGATGAGCACCGCCAACGGAGCCATTCTGGCCACCGCCTCGGTCGCGGTGCGCAATGTCGGGCAGGTACGCCGGGTGCACGTCGAAGGCAAGGCTGACCCGTTGCTGCGGGCCACCCGGCTGATGATGATCCCGATGACGCTGGCCTCGATCGGATTCGCGCTCTACGTCCAGCAGACCGGAATCCTGTTGACGCTGGCCTTCGACCTGTTGTTGGCGTGCCTGATCGTGCCGTTTGTGCTTGGTCTGTTCTGGCGTCGGGGCACTTCGGCGGCGGCGATGGCGGCGATGATGGTGGGCCTGGCAGTCCGACTTGTGCTGTTCGCAATGACCCCGACGATGTTCGGCGTCGACAACACCATTCTTTATGTCGAGAACGACCTGATCGGGGCGGGCTTCGACGGCTGGCCGACGTTCATCGCTTTCGCGGCCTCGCTGATCACCTACCTCGTCGTGGCGCTCATGACACCCCCGGCCCATCTACGTGGCCTGGATATCCAGGTGGCGCAGGACCTCGACGAGGCTCTTGCGGACGTGCAGGAGCCCGCAGTCGTTCCCGCCAAGGCCGCTGCGGACGCGACGTAGCGGACGTTCGCCGGCCGCCGATCTGGCTCAGTCAGGGGCGACGGCCGACCACGGCACCGTGAGGATGCCGTCGCGGAGGCTGCGACGGGGTGACTTCACCGGAAATCCTTCGGCGACAAGGAGTTCCATCATCGCGCGCCACCGCACCCGGGGTCCGAACACGCCGTGGCCGGCGACGCTGGCCCATGCCCGGTCGGCGGCCTGCAGCAGCGTGTGGATCGGCCGGCCGGCGACGTTGTGGTGGATCAGGACCTTGGGCAACCGCTCGGCCAGATCCGACGGCCGGTCGATGGCGAACGGGTCGCACGCCAACGTCAGGCTCACCACCGATGTCGTGTCCAGCAGCACCCAGCAGCATCGCCGGCCGAGCTCGTCGCACGTGCCGTCGATGATCAGCCCGCCCGGCGCCAACGCCCGTCGCATCGCCGCCCACGCCTCGGTCACGGCGTCCTCGGGGTACTGCCGCAGCACGTTGAACGCGCGCACCAGCGCCGGTCGGTGGCCGGCCAACTCGAAACCACCCCGGGCGAATTCGACCCCGGATACCGACCCGTTCTGCACGGCGGCCTGGCCGATGCGCACCCGTTCGGGTTCGATCTCGAGGCCGAGCACCCGGATGTCGGAGCGGACCCAACGCAGTCGCATCGCGAGCTCCAACGTCGTCACCGGGAGAGCGCCGTAGCCGAGGTCCACGACCAGCGGGTCGGCAGCGGACTGCAGTGCGTTGCGGACCCGCGGTGAGTGCACCAGCCAGCGATCGCTGCGCCGAAGCCGATTGTGGCCGGTGGTGCCCCGCGTGATCGCGCCGATCGGCGCGACCTGCCCACGCTGAGCCATGGGCCTTGATTCTAGTTCCCGATCAGGAGTTTTCCGTGATCCACACCGTGGTGAAGCGTTGCTCTGCGATGAGAAGCTCGACCAGTTGGCCACCGATGAAGTTCTCGATCTTGCCGCCCACGAGCGGAACCCGGACCTCCACGGTGGCCGAGAGGTCCATCCGCGAACCGGGCCGGGAGGTCGTCGGCGCCAGCACCGCGTCGCCGTTCAGGCTGGCCGGCGCTCCCGGGATGGTGCCGACGACGACCCCGGACGCCCGCCCGTCGACCAACGGCGTCCAGGTCTCCTCCCGCACGAGACTCAGGTCGCCGCGGTGGAATTGACTCACCAGTGCGGGCAGTCTGTCGGCGCGCAGCGTCTGGGTGGTCCGGACGCGGATCGCGCCGTCGGTACCGACCGCCAGTTCGTCGAGCGTGGCGTGGTCGGTGCCGGAGTCGCTCAGGCGCACCAGCCAGTACTGCTCGTCGCTGAACGCGCGGTGGACCTGCTCGACCGTGCCGTCGTATTCGGCGGCCATGTCGAATGAACGCGGCATGAAAAACCACGCTACCGTTACCGCCCGTGGTCTCTTCGTCGACAGGGGGCGTTGCGGTAGCCGAGAACGTGCCGCTGGCGCCGTTGACCACGCTGCGCGTCGGACCGGTCGCCCGTCGCCTCTTCACCTGCACCACCACCGAGCAGGTCATCGAGGTTTTGCGGGCCGTCGGTCCGGACGCACTGGTGCTGGCCGGCGGGTCGAACGTGCTGCTCGCCGACGACCTCGACGGACTCACGGTCGTCCGGTTGGTGAACACCGGGATCGTCGTGGACGGCGCGGTACTGCGGGCCGAGGCCGGCGCGGTGTGGGACGACGTCGTCGCCGCGTCGCTGGCGCACGGCCTGGGCGGGCTGGAATGCCTGTCGGGGATTCCGGGGTCGACGGGTGCGACTCCGGTGCAGAACGTGGGCGCCTACGGAGCCGAGGTCGCCGACACCATCAGCCGGGTCAGGCTGCTGGACCGGCGTACCGGCGACGAGCGGTGGATCTCACCGGATGAGCTCCAGTTCGGTTACCGCACAAGCATTCTGAAGAACTCGTCGGCTTCGGTGGTGCTGGAGGTCGAGTTCACCCTGGACCCGGCAGGACTGAGCGCACCGCTGCGCTACGGCGAACTGGCCGCCGCGCTGAACACCACACCGGGACAGCGCGCGGACCCGGCGCTGGTGCGCGCGGCGGTGTTGTCGCTGCGATCCGGCAAGGGCATGGTGCTCGCCGACCACGACCACGACACCTGGAGCGTCGGGTCGTTCTTCACCAACCCGGTGGTCACGCACGCCGAGTTCGACCGCCTCGCCGCTGCGGTCGACGGGCCGGTGCCGAACTATCCGGCGCCCGACGGGGTGAAGTTGGCGGCGGGCTGGCTCGTCGAGCGCGCCGGGTTCGGAAAGGGCTATCCCGACCCCGGGGCACCCGCCCGCCTGTCCACCAAGCATGCTCTGGCGCTCACCAACCGCGGCCATGCGACCACCGCCGACATCCTCGCGCTGGCCAGGGCGGTACGCGACGGGGTGGCAACCGCATTCGGGATCGAACTCACACCCGAACCTGTGCTGGTCGGGTGTTCTCTCTAGGTACCCTGGGTGAACGTGAGCCCTAGACACCCGGTGCCGTCGGTCACCCGACGTCGCGCCCTGACCGCACTGGCGGTCGGCGTTGTCGCACCAGGCGCCCTGGCGGCCTGTATGCGCAACACCAGCACATCCACCGAAGAGGCTGCAGACGCGCCTGCGGCGCCATCGCTGGCCTTCGAACCCTCCGACTCGTCGGCCGACGTGCTGCCCACCGCGCGGGTCGGCGTCGACGTCTCCGACGGGTGGTTCCAGAAGATCAACCTGACCAACCCGGACGGCAAGGTCGTCGCGGGCACGCTCAACCGTGACCGCACCGCCTTCACCGTCACCGAACCGCTGGGCTACGGGGTCTCCTACTCGTGGGGCGGCACCGTCGTCGGCCACGACGGCAAGGCTGTCCCCGTCACCGGATCGTTCACCACGGTCAATCCGGTGAACCAGGTCAACGGCCGATTCCAGCTCGCCGACGGTCAGACGGTCGGCGTCGCCGCGCCGATCATCATGCAGTTCGATGCCGCGATCGCCGAGGACGACCGGGCTGCGGTGGAGAAAGCGCTCAACGTCACCACGACGCCGGAGGTCGAGGGCGGCTGGGCCTGGCTGCCCGACGAAGTCGGAGGCTCCCGGGTGCACTGGCGCACCCGCGAGTACTTCCCGGCGGGCACCACGGTGCATGTCGACGCCGACTTCTACGGGGTCCCGTTCGGCGACGGCGCGTACGGTGCGGCCGACTCGACCCTGGACTTCACCGTCGGCCGCTACCAACTCGTCAAGGCCGAGGCATCGTCGCACCAGATCGAGGTGCTCACCGACGCCGGCGTCATCATGACCCTGCCGTGCAGCTACGGCGAAGGCGACCTCGACCGCAACGTCACCCGCAGTGGCATCCACGTGGTCACCGAGAAGTACGAGGACTTCTACATGACCAACCCCGCGGCCGGCTACGCCAACGTCCGCGAGCGGTTCGCCGTGCGGATCTCGAACAACGGCGAGTTCATCCACGCCAACCCGGCCAGCTCCGGCGCTCAGGGCAACAGCAACGTCACCAACGGCTGCATCAACCTGTCCACCGAGGATGCGCAGCAATACTTCAACACCGCGATGTACGGCGACCCGGTCGAGGTCACCGGCACCCGGATCCAGCTGTCCTACAGCGACGGCGACATCTGGGACTGGACCGTGCCGTGGGACGAATGGACCTCGATGTCAGCGTTGTCCGATCGGCAGGTGTCGAACGACATCCCCAGCAATGCGCCGGTGACGCCCTCGGGCGCGCCGCAACCCGCGGGCAGCCCGGGCGGCTAGGAATCTTCAGACTGCGCCCCGGGCGGAAAAGTTCGAGTAGACCCCGCCGTCAGCGCATTCTCAACGTGGGTCAGGTGCGCCGGTTCAAGCGGGACCCGATGGCGCCGCTGACCTGATCGCGCGGCCGGACCACGATGAGGTCCAGGTCGACGTGTGACGGGCGGGAGGCGACGAACCCGACCACCTCGGCGATGTCCTCGGCCACCAGCGGGGTGAGACCCTCGTAGACCTTCTCGGCGCGCTCCGAGTCGCCCTCGAACCGGCGCAGCGAGAAGTCGGTCTGGACCATTCCGGGCGCTACCTCGGTGAGCCGCACCGGTTTTCCGAGCAACTCACTGCGCAGCGTGCGATGAAGGACACCCTGGGCGTGCTTGGCCGTCGTGTAGCCGGCGCCGTTGTCATAGGTTTCCAGCGCTGCGATGGAGGTGATCGTGATGATGAGACCGTCACCGGACTCGATCAGCTTCGGCAGCAGTGCGCGGGTGACATGCAGGGTGCCCATCACGTTGGACTCCCACATCCAGCGCCAGTGATCGACGTCGGCGTCAGCCACCGACTCCAGCCCGCGGGCGCCGCCGGCGTTGTTGACGAGCACGTCCACCCGGTCGAGTCGGCCGGCGAACGCCGCGACCGCCTCGCTGTCGGTGACGTCCGCCACAATCGGCGTCCCGTCGATCTCGGAGGCCAGAGCGATGAGCGGAGCCTCGCGCCGGGCAACGCAGATCACGTGGAATCCTTGTGCGGCAAGGGTTCTCGCGATTGCTTCACCGATTCCGGCGCTGGCTCCGGTGACCACCGCGACCCGGCGTGGGTCTGAAGGAGTCGTCATGTACGCAACCCTAGCTGCCGTGTTAATTTGGCTGCATGTCCCGCAATGGCCTGGCAGTTCTCGCTGCCCCGCGGCGTGCGTGTTGTTGCTGCGCACCCTGCCGCGCCTGACCGACCCGGACTGATCACGTCCCGCTGAGTCGCCTGGTGTGGCCTCGACCCCACCCGCCCGACTCCCCGAGGACATCCCATGAGCACACTTCTCACCCCGGCCACGACCACCCGCGGCACGCGTCCCCGCACCACCGGCGGGCGTTACCCGCAGGCCCTGCTGCACCACATCGTCG
>NZ_JBAUJR010000314.1:0-9669 GCF_049683935.1 Mycobacterium sp.
GCTCATGACGACGCCGCCGCAGCTCAGCCGCTGGATCCGCACCTTCCATCCCGCGCCCGCCGCGCGCACCCGGCTCATCTGCCTGCCGCACGCCGGCGGCTCGGCGAGCTACTACTTCCCCTTGTCCTCGGCGCTGGCTCCCGAATTCGAGGTGTACAGCGTGCAGTACCCGGGCCGACAGGATCGCCACAAAGAACCTTTCGTCGACTCGATCGAAGACATGGCCGACCAGGTCTACACCGCGGTCGGCACACTGCCCGAGGCGCCGACGGCGTTCTTCGGCCACAGCATGGGCGCGGTGCTGGCATTCGAGGTCACCCGCCGACTCGAGGCGGCGGGGCGGCAGGCGGTCACGGTGTTCGCGTCGGGGTCGCGCGCTCCGAGCCACTACGGCGACGAGCGGGAGTACAAGGACGACACCGGCCTGGTCGACGTGATGCGCCAACTCGGCGGCACCGATCCACGGGTGCTCAACAATCCGGAACTTGTGGACACGTTCCTGCCTGCGTTCCGAAACGACTACCGCGCGCTGCAGGCGTACCACCGGGGCACCGACGTCACGATCAGCGCACCCGTCGTGGTGCTGTCGGCGACCGACGATCCGAAGACCAGCGAGGCCGCGGCGGCGGCGTGGTTGGAGCACACGACGGCGGGCGGCGACGTGCATATGTTCACCGGCGGACACTTCTTCCTCGAGAAGCAGGCCCAGCGGGTCATCGACGTGATCGCCTCCACGTTGCGGACCGCGGGCTGATCGCACTGCTTCCTGGCCTGACTCCTTGACGGACCGGACTTGTCGGACCTGTCTGTGATGATGGTGTCATGTCCTCGGCTGCAGCATGTTTCATCCCCAGCCCGCCCCGGGGGGCGCGGCTGGAGGTGCTGTTCGAGGAACTCTCTGAGCTGGCGGGTCAGCGGAATGCGATCGACGGGCGCATCGTCGATATCGTCGCCGAGATCGACCGCGACGGCCTGTGGTCGACGACCGGCGCCAAGACCGTGACCTCGCTGGTGGCCTGGAAACTGGGCACCTCCCCGCACAACGCCGAAACCCTGGTCACCGTCGCCGAACGGGTCGAGGAATTCCCGCGCTGCCTCGACGCGCTCCGTGAGGGCCGGTTCTCCCTCGATCAGGTCGGAGTCATCGCTGAGCGCGCTGCCGACGGCTCCGACGACCACTACGCCCTGCTCGCCGAGAGCGCGACAGTCACCCAACTACGCACCGCCTTCAGAGCGGCACCGCGACCCACACCCAAACCCACGCCGGAGCCCGAACGGTCGATCAGCAAGACCAGCGATCAGACGCACACCACCTACCGGATCCGGCTGCCGCACAGCGACGCCGCGACGGTCGACGCCGCACTGGGCACCCACCTCGACGGGCTCGTCGCCGACTGGAAACACGCGCACGGATCAGGTGACGACGGCGGCGGCGAACCCGTCTCCGATCAGGCGCCGCCGTTGCCTACCACCATCGATGCATTTATGAGTTTGGTCGAGACGGCCTGGGACGCCGAGGTGGCCCGGCGCCCGCACGGACAGCGGACCACCGCGGTGATCCACGTCGACGCCGACTCCCACGTCGCCTCGCTGCACCTGGGACCGCTGCTGTCCGACGCTGACCGGCAGTACCTGCTGTGCGACGCGACCTGTGAGGTGTGGTTCCAACGCCACGGACAGGTCCTCGGTGCTGGGCGGGCCACCCGCACCGTGAACCGGCGGCTACGCCGGGCGCTGGAACACCGCGACCGCTCCTGTGTGGTTCCCGGGTGCGGGGCGACCCGCGGACTGCATGCCCACCATCTGCGGCACTGGGAGGACGGCGGCCTCACCGAGCTGTGCAACCTGGCGCTGGTCTGCCCGTACCATCACCGCGCCCATCACCGCGGGCTGATCACCATCACCGGACCCGCCGATCGGCTGGTCGTCACCGACCAGACCGGCCGACCACTGACCAACCGTTCCCTGGCCCGACCCCCGACGACACCCCCACCAGCAGTAGACCCCTACCCCGGACCGACCGGCGAACGCGCCCAATGGAAGTGGTACCACCCCTACCAACCCGAACCACCACCGCCGCCCCTCAACCAGGCGAGCTAGAGTCCGAGGAAGTCTCGGACCTGGGCCAGGCCGCTGATCTCGATATCCCTGCGGCGCAATGTCTTCCATTGTGTGCGGGTCATCGAGAACGCCAGCATGGTGTCGGCTCTGCCGCGCCGCTGCTCCTGGGTGGCGCCGTCCTCGATGTAGGGCAGCGACCGCGTCACGCCTAACGAAGCAATGTTGTCATGCCACGCCCGGGTTGTCGCACGTTCGCCGTGCAACCCGGCGAAGATGAGATGCAGTGCCGCCTGGCGCATTTCGCGCCCGAGTCCGCGCCTCTGGTAGCGGCGGCCCAGCCACGACCCGGTGGTTGCGGTGCGTGTCGACGGGAATTGCTTGCCATCGACGGTGCAGACCCCGACCGGATCACCACTCTCCAGCACTGCGAAATTGAGATGCCAACTCTCGACGGTGGTTTCCGCTCGGCAGCGCCAGAAGTAGCGCAACGAATTCCACTGCAGTTCCGGCGGTGCGACGTCCGTCCAAGGCTCCGAGAACGGCATCGTCGCGGGATCGTGGATGCCGTCGGCAGCGAGCCGGGCGATCTGCTCGCCGAGTTCGTCGTCGAGGTAGCGCAGCGACAGCCGCGGGGTCGACACCACGAGGTCATGAAGCGGCCAGAGTGCTGCAGGCATGGGTCCCATGTCACCGCAGACCGGACGTCACTTCAACACAATTTCAGCTGCGGTGTGGCGGGTCGCCAGCACCGAGCCTGTGAGGATCAGTGCAAGGCCCAACAGATGCCAGGGCGTCAGCGGTTCGTTGAGCACGATGACACCGGCGGCGAGCGCCACCGCGGGGTTGACGTAGGTGAAGACCAACGCGCGCGCAGCGCCGACCTCACGGATCAGCGCGAAGAACACGATGAACGCGAGCGCGGTACAGATCACGGCGAGCAGTGCGAGGGCCACTAGGACCCGAGGTGACGGCACCTCCTCGGGCCAGGTCGCCGCCGCGGGACCCGCGTAGACGATCGCGGCCAGGCCGAGGCAGGCGGCCGTCAGCGGCAACGCCTGCACGTCACCGAGGTAACGCGCGGCGATCAGCGGCGCGATCGCGTAGCAGACAGCCACCATCAGCACCTGGGTCACCGGCCATGCGCTCCCGCCGGTCAGCGCGGGGCCGGCAAGCACTGCGACACCCGCTATTCCGACGCCGAGTCCGGCCAGCCGAAGGGGCGTCAGCCGGTGTTCGCCGCCGGTGAGCCGATCAAGAAGCGCTGCCACGATCGGTGAGGCCGCGATGAGCAGACCGGTGAGCGAACTGGAGATGTGGCGTTCGGCGTTGGTCAACAGAAGCCACGCGGCGATGATCTCGAAGAACGCGAATCCCGCCACCGGCTTCCAGTGCGCGATGACGGGAGTCCACATGGCGCGGCTCAGCGTCAACGGAATCAGTACCAGCGCACCGACCGCGGTCCGCACCAGCACCAGGACGGGTACCGAGACTTTCTCGACCGCGACCTTGATAAGCAGGTACGGGATGCCCCAGATGACGCTCATCGCGGCGAACAGCAGCCATCCGCGTGTACTCACCGGTCAATGTCAGCGCATGAGCGCCCCGAAATCCACTGAGATATTCGAACGCAGCTCAGCCGACGGGCATCACGCCACGCGGCAGGGGCATCGGCAGGTCGTTGTAGGTCGCGATCCCGGGCGCTGCGGCGACGACTGCCGGGATCGCGTGGATCGGCGGCAGCGCGGTCATGATGTGGCCTAGGACGAAGAAGTCCTCGAGCGTCTTGGCGTTCTCGATCATGTCCGCCGGCGGTAGGAAGCCGACCGTCATGTTGACCGTCGGCCTACCGTCGATGGTGATCTTCCAGCCGTCGCCGTCGAGCTGCCAGTCCGGCTCGAGGGTCTGGCCCTTCTTCCAGCGGACGTTGATGTCGATGACTGTCTTGCCGTTGACGATTCCCTGCCAGCTGGCGAAGACGCCCGCCACACGTCCGGCGTTGATGGTCCACGACGCCATCGGAAGATCCTCTGTCGTCTGGGCGTATTCGGACACGCAGGTGATCTCGTCGAGCTCGATGCCGAGAGCGTCTGCGACCAGTCGCACCGCTTCGGCGAACACCGCGGTCCCCTTCGCAGCCATCGGCGGCAACTCAGGATCATCGATGGCCATGTCGAAACCGACGGGCCGCTCGGTCTCGGGGGAGTCGTAGAGGGTGGTGTCGGCGGACTCGGCGATGGTGATCTTGTCGATACGGTCGCACGCAGTGCCCGCCACGATGGCGAGCATCTCGGCGAAGCCGGGGCTGACGCCGGAGCCGAACAACGTCGACCCGCCGCGCTCGCACGCGTCGGCGAGCTTCTGCCGATCGTCGCCCAGATTGTGCCCGGTGATGAACGATGCCGACGCCACGACGTTGACACCCGATTCGAGGATGCGGACCAACTCGTCGACGTCGTTCCACATCGGGTTGTAGACCACCACATCGGGCTTGAGCGCCAGCAACGCGTCCACGTCATTGGTGGCGGAGACCCCGAGCGGTTCGATTCCGACCAGTTCGCCGACGTCACGGCCCGACTTGTCGTCGGACCACGCATAACAGCCGACCAGTTCCAGGGTCGGGTTGCTCGCTATCGCGGCGACCGAGCTCTTTCCGACGTTTCCCGTCGTCCACTGGACGACCCGATAGGGCGAATTGTTGGGCACTCGCTCAGCATAGGGTTCCGGAGCCCGCAGACCGAAGAGATTGGGTCAATTGACGCCGGGGGTCAGGAACGCGCTGCCCGTGCGCATCTGCCCGTCGCCGTCGATCCACACAACCTCGAGGACATCGCCCGGATAGTGCCGGTCGAGCACCGAGGTCAACGTGTTCGTCGAGTCCAGCCTGGTCCCGTCCAGGGCGACGACGATGTCACCGGCCACCAATCCGGCCAGGTCGGCGGGCCCACCGATCATGACCTCCTGGATGAGGACACCCGGCTGATCCCGCGGCGCGGTACGCACACCCACACCGAGCAGCACCGGCGGGCCGATATGGACAGTGTCGGAGCGGACCCCGGCCCGGATCTGGCCGGCGACGCTCATCGCGTCGTTGATGGGGATCGCGAAGCCTTTTCCGCCGGGACCCATCCGGAAGTTCACCGACGCGGCCGTGGTCACCCCGACGACCTGACCGGCGCCGTTGACCACGGGACCGCCCGAATCTCCCGCGCGCACCGGTGCGGCGAACTCCAGAAGGCCCGTCAGCTCGTCGGAGGTGCCGGTCAGAGTGTCCTCGGCGTTGACCGTCCGACCGAATCCGGTGACGGTGCCGACCTCGCGGGTGAGCGGTCCGTCGCTGCCCATCGCGTTGCCGAGCGCCACGACGGGTTCACCCGGCACCAGCACGTTCGCGTCGCCGATGGCCGCGGGCGGTAGCCCCGCCGCCCCGAGGAGTTGCAGGACCGCGATGTCGCGTCCGCGGTCGTAACCGACGAGAGTTGCCGGGTACGAGCGGCCGCCGACGGTTCCGGTGATCTGGTCGGCGCCCTGAACGACGTGGAAGTTGGTCAGGACCTGACCGCCGGGATCCAGCACGATGCCGGTCCCGAGACCGATGACACCCTGGTAGTCGACTCTGGTGTCGATGCGCACCACCGACGCTTCCGCCTGTGCCGCCGCGGCGAGCGGATCGCCAGGCTGGGCGGCAGCAGGCGCCACAGGGGCGACCAGAGCCACGACCGCAGCCAGTGCGATCAGGAGACGAAGCGGGGGAAACAGGCCCATACCCATCAATAGTGGCCGCGCCGTCGGCTGCTGTCGATGTGACGGGGTCTGCTCAGTCCTCGACTGCGACGCCGCCACGAGTCCTCTTGCGCCTGCCCAACACGGTTCCCTTACCGGTCGGACGCCGATTCTGCAGTGTGCCGCTGTGACCGGAAGGCTCGTCGGATGCGTCCCCGTTGGCATCCCCCGAGGTCGGGCTCGCTTTGTCTGCAGACCCGGCGTCGTCGCCGGTATCGGCCGTCGGAGCGGGAACGTCCTCGGTGGCCTCGACGTCAGCCGACGATTCGGCGTTTGCTGACGATTCGGTGACTTCGGCCGTTTCCGGCTCGGTTGCGTCGGTCTCGTCTGTCTCGTCAGTTGCTTCTGAGTCGTCGGTCTCGCTCTTGCGGCCGCGCCGGCTCTTGCGCTCCTTGACCTTCAACGGTTTCGGCGGTGGCGGCGGCATTTCGGCCACGAACGACAGATAAAAAGCGAACACCCCGAGCAACGCGAGGGCCGCCGCCGCGCCGTAGATCCCGAACAGCCATTGACCCGCGGAGTCGAGAGAGAGCCAGATCTCGCTGATCGCGGCGCCGATGATCAGTACACCCGCCAGTACATGCAGCCCGATCGATGACGTCCGCAGGGTCAGCGCCATCTGCGGAGTGCCGAACTCGGGGCGACGGGTGCGCAGCAGCGTGAACACGACCGGCAACGCCGCCAGCCCGATCAGGGCGCCGGTCACGATGCGAAGCGCGGTTCCCAGCGTGGGAGAAGTCTCGCCGAGCAGCTCCGACGTGCGAGGCAGCACGAAGAAGAAGTAGAGGACACCGGCGGCAAAGGAAAACGACGCGTGCCAGATCACCGCGGCGGTGCGGCCCATACCCCTCCTCGATCTTGTTGCCCGGGATGCGACCGTGCTGTCGGCCAGCCGGTCGCATCCCAGGCTGAGTGCGGAGGATAGGGGATTTGAACCCCTGAGGGCTATTAACCCAACCCGCGTTCCAGGCGAGCGCCATAGGCCACTAGGCGAATCCTCCGTCGGCCATGGTAGCCGACCCCCCTGCAGGCCCCACAAATCTGCTCGGCCGTCGCTCGGCGGCAGATCGGTTCGGCGCGGGTACTACACTCTCGTTGGACCCCGCGCGGCGTCTATCCTGTGAACTCCCCCAGGGCCGGAAGGCAGCAAGGGTCAATGGGCTCTGGCGGGTGCGCGGGGTCCCCTTACGTTTCAGAGATTCGATGGACCACGGTGAAAGGCGAGCAGTGTCGTTTCAGTCGCTGGGCCGAGACGAACTGCTCGCGCAGCACGATCTGCAGAAGCGCAACTACGCCGACCTGCAGGCCAAAGCGCTCCACCTCGACCTGACCCGCGGTAAGCCGTCACCGGCGCAACTCGACCTCTCCAACGCGTTGCTCGAGCTTCCCGGGGGTGGACGCGACGCGTTTCGCGACGCCGACGGCATCGACACCCGCAACTACGGCGGCCTGCACGGCCTGCCGGAACTGCGCGCCATCTTCGGCGAGTTGCTCGGCATCCCGGTGCCCAACCTGATCGCCGGCAACAACGCCAGCCTCGAGTTCATGCACGACGTCGTGGTGTTCTCGTTGCTGCACGGCGGCGTCGACTCGCCGCGGCCGTGGATCGACGAGCTCCGGGACGGACCGGGCGTCAAGTTCCTGTGCCCCTCGCCGGGTTATGACCGGCACTTCGCGATCACCGAGAGCCTGGGCATCGAGATGATCCCGGTGCCGATGGGTGAGGAGGGACCGGACGTCGATCTGATCGAGGAACTCGTCGCCGCGGATCCGGCGATCAAGGGCATGTGGTCGGTGCCGGTGTACTCCAACCCGACGGGTGTCACCTATTCCTGGGAGACAGTCCGCCGGTTGGTGCAGATGGAAACGGCCGCAAGCGATTTCCGGCTCCTGTGGGACAACGCGTACCCGGTGCACACGCTCACCCATGACTTCGTCCGCCAGGTCGACGTGCTGGGCCTGGCCGCTGCGGCGAACCATCCGAACCGGCCGCTGGTCTTCGCCTCTACGTCGAAGATCACCTTCGCCGGAGGCGGCGTCAGCTTCCTGGGCGGTTCGCTGGGCAACATCGCCTGGTACCTGCAGCACGCCGGGAAGAAATCGATCGGACCCGACAAACTCAATCAACTGCGGCACGCGCGGTTCTTCGGTGATGCCGACGGGGTGCGCCTGCACATGCAGCGCCACCAGGAGTTACTGGCCCCGAAGTTCGCGCTGGTGCTGGAGATCCTCGAGGACCGCCTGGGTGACTCCAAGATCGCGTCCTGGACCGATCCGAAGGGTGGCTACTTCATCAGCCTCGACATCGTTCCGGGCACAGCCAAGCGGACCGTGGCACTGGCCAAGGACGCGGGCATCGCGGTCACCGAGGCGGGCGCGTCGTTCCCGTATCGAAATGACCCGGAGGACAAGAACATCCGGATTGCACCCACGTTTCCCGCCGAGGCCGATGTGCGTGCGGCCATCGACGGGCTCGCCACGTGCGCACTGCTGTCGGCCACCGAAGCACTGCTGGCCGACAAGTAGTCGGTCGGGCTGGGTAGCCTGCTCCCGTGGCTCTATACCGCAAGTACCGACCGGCGAGCTTCGCTGAAGTCGTCGGCCAGGAACACGTCACCGAGCCGCTGTCGACAGCGCTGAACTCCGGGCGGATCAACCACGCCTATCTGTTCTCGGGCCCGCGTGGCTGTGGCAAGACATCCTCGGCGCGGATCCTCGCGCGCTCGCTGAACTGCGAGCAGGGGCCGACTTCCACGCCGTGCGGCGTCTGCGATTCCTGCGTCGCGCTGGCGCCCAACGGTCCCGGCAACGTCGACGTCGTCGAACTCGACGCCGCCAGCCACGGCGGTGTCGACGACACCCGCGAACTGCGGGACCGGGCCTTCTATGCGCCCGCACAGTCGCGCTACCGCATCTTCATCGTCGACGAGGCCCACATGGTCACCACGGCGGGTTTCAACGCCCTGCTCAAGATCGTCGAGGAGCCACCCGAACACCTGATCTTCGTGTTCGCCACCACCGAACCGGAGAAGGTGCTGCCGACCATCCGGTCGCGTACCCACCACTACCCGTTCCGGCTGCTGGCGCCCAAGACGATGCGCACCCTGATCGAGAAGATCATCGCTTCGGAGGACGTCGACGTCGACGACGCGGTGTTCCCGCTGGTCATCCGCGCCGGCGGGGGGTCACCCCGGGACACGCTGAGTGTGCTCGACCAGCTGCTGGCCGGGGCCGACGGCAACCACGTCGCCTACCAGCGGGCGCTGTCACTGCTGGGCGCGACCGACCTCGCCCTGATCGACGATGCGATCGACGCGTTGGCCGCCGGCGACGCCGCTGCGCTGTTCGGCGCGGTGGAGGGCGTCATCGACGCCGGCCACGACCCGCGCAGGTTCGCCACCGATCTGCTCGAGAGGTTCCGCGACCTGATCGTGCTACAGGCGGTGCCCGACGCGGTCGCCCGGGGAGTCGTCGACGGAGCCGAGGACGTGTTGGAGCGGATGCGTGACCAGTCGGCCCGGGTCGGCATGGCCACCCTGACCCGCTACGCCGAAGTGGTGCACGCCGGACTGGGAGAGATGCGCGGAGCGACCGCCCCGCGGTTGCTGCTCGAGGTGGTGTGCGCCCGGCTGTTGTTGCCGTCCGCCAGTGACACCGAATCCGCGCTGCTGCAGCGGGTTGAACGCATCGAGACCCGGCTCGACATGTCGATTCCCGCCGGCGAGCAGGTCAGTGCCGCCCTCGCGCCTCCGAAACAATTCGTTCGCAAGACCAAGGCCGCCCCGGAGCCCGAGCCGACACCCAAGCCCGTCGCGCCAGCGCCTGTTG
>NZ_JBAUJR010000315.1:0-4975 GCF_049683935.1 Mycobacterium sp.
GGACACCTCAAGCTCGATGAGCTGATCACCCGTGAGTACACCCTCGATCAGATCAACGAGGGGTACGCCGACATGAGATCAGGCCGCAACATCCGAGGACTCATCCGCTTCTAACGCAACAACCAAGCAGGGAACCGCAAAACGGCAGCAAGCGAGCTCAGTACAACGGTTGAGATGCTGCGGCTCGCTGACTCTTCGTTGACACTTGATGCGGGAATAGCGATCGAAAGCAATGTGCCCCATAGGCATAGGCGGTCGAGCCCTTGCGCGGACGAGATTGGCCGCGGTCACCGGTTCTGGCTCCTACTGCAGTGGGGAAGCCCAGATGGAACGTAGCTTTCGACGAGTCTTCACAGTGCTATCGGATAAGAGAGGAAGCGGCGATGACGAGGATCCAAATTCCCTATCCCCATAGGAGGGGAGGGCACTGTGGTTCCAGTGCGCTGCGTGACCTTACTGAATGGGCCCAACTAGGATGGGGGACAGAAGCACTCAGTGAAGGATTGGTCTTCACCCTCGGCGGTGCCTTGGACTTCTCGTACGTCCGCTCTACGCAGTTGTTTCCCCAGATATACCTGGTAGGACGAGGAAGCGAGCTGGAACAAGATTACCTCTCCCGGATTGGGGCTAACTTGGTCGTGCGATCGACCGATGACCCAGACGTGGGATGGGCATTTGTGACCGACGAAGTGGACAATGGCCGACCTGTCATGGTGTGGGCTGACATCGGCGAACTTCCTTACCTGCGCGTCCGATTGCACATGAGCCGTCACGACATCGTCATCACTGGATACGATGACGAACAACGGGTTGCTTATGTGGTCGATAATGACCGCGAGACCATCCAAACGGTGGCCTATGACGATCTGCGCCGGGCGCGGTCCTCGGTAGGGTTTCCTATGCCTACCAGGCACACCACATATCACGTCGACTGGCCGGAGCGAGTGCCCGACCTTAGGCTGATTGCGACCACTGCACTAGCCGCGAGCGCAGCGCTCATGCGCGGCGGTGCCGCAAGTGCGCCGCTACTGCGCATCGAGGAAGCTGAAGTCGAGTCTTCCGGTTTGAAGGGTGTGCAGGACTTCGCCGATGACGTACGGCATTGGCCGACGCTGTTCGACGACGATGCCCTGACCGCGGCATTGTTCGGTCTCGGAGCGTTCATCGAGAAGGCCGGTACCGGTGGCGGGCTCTTTCGTATACTGCAGGCACAAGGTTGCCAGAACATCTCCGATCTCCTCGATGACGCCGCCGCAGCCACGGATGCCGACACGTCGCTACGGAGTCGTAGTCAAGCTGCGGCCAAAATCGCCGCGACGATCCCGGACGCCGAAACGCGCCTCGTCGAAGCCCTCGAAGCGGCCAGTCGATCCGTTGGCACTGTTGATACCCGCATCGAGGCTCATCTGAAAGGCTCTCTGTGAGTGACACTTCACACGAATCGAGTTTCCTGGAGACGACCGGCTTCCTCGATTGGCAGCATGACGATGTACAGCGCTTCACCGAGAACGCGGTCGGTGACGTGCGTGACCCTGCGCAGAAGGCGAGATTGATCTTCACCGCTGTGCGAGACAGGATTTGGTATGACCCATATAGCATCGACGACGACCCCGAGCATTATCGGGCGAGCTATGTAGCGACAGCATCGAGGGCGTATTGCGTACCGAAGGCGGTGCTGCTCACCGCGGCAGCTCGTGCCGCAGGCATTCCCGCCCGGCTCGGATTCGCGGATGTGCGCAATCATCTGCAGACCGCCACATTGCGTGCCCGGATGGGGGGCACAGACGTGTTCGTCTACCACGGATATAGCGAATTACAACTTAACGAGCGCTGGCTGAAGGCTACGCCGGCGTTCAACGCCGAGCTCTGCGCGCGATTCGGTGTACCTCCGATCGACTTCGACGGCCACACCGATGCGCTTCTGCATGCCTACGACGGTGGGGGAAGCCAACACATGGAGTATCTCAACGACCGCGGTTGGTACCACGATCTTCCCTTCACCGCCGTCGTTACAGAGTTGCATCAACGGTACGGCCCGCTCATGGCTGAGGCCGAAGCCGAGCGTGACGCCTTCTCCCGGAAGTTGTGAGGCGGTGCGGACTGTGTGCCGGCACACTGTGATCGCGATCTCGTCGGCTATGATCTCCTTGAATTCGGGCGGGGTTACGGGCAGGACTAAACGGCCGACAGTGACCGAACTGGAAGGTGTACCGCAGCGATGATCTCGGCGGGCTAGCGAGTCTTTACATATTGTCTTCCGGCGAGCAGCGCTGACGTCGGCGCAATTCGTAAGTCGCAGGGTGAACTATGCACTGCGTGGTCCTATTTAGGAGGGTTTCGTGATCGACGAGCAAGCGGAAGAAGATTCGGCCATCGCGTGGTGGCAGACCTTTCAGAATCGTGCTGTCGCCGCCGACGGCGACTACCTTGACGCGCACCATCCGTGGTGCCTTGGTTGCGGCACAGACAATCCGCACGGTCATCGCCTGCGAGCGCGTCGGTGTGGCGACGGGGTGGGTGCCAGGCATATCTTCGACGGCCGACATCGCGGCGCACCCGGTATCGCACATGGCGGCGCAGTCATGACCGTTCTCGACGACATGGTGGGCATGTTGCTCTACGTGGTCGGTGAGATGGCCGTGACCCGTAAGCTCGACACCGAGTTCTACGCGCCAGTGTTGCTGGGGGTCCCCTACGAGGTCAGCGCGGAGCTTGTGTCCAGGACCGGCCGGAAACTCGAAGTCCGGACAGAATTACGCGAGGAAACCACCGGTCAGCTAGTCGCGTCCGCGTCTGGGTTATTCGTCGTCGTAACACTGGCGCACTTCACCAGCTCCATGCAGAAGGCGTCCTCGACACGCTGCATTGTGGGATCGACCCGGGAGGGAAGATGCTGAGCAGCAGCTTTGAAGGCGCCGCACGCCTGGCGATGCGCGACCCACGTCCATTGCCCCGCTCGGCGCGGTCACCATCAACGCACTCATGTACCTGCTCACCGAGAATTACCTCGACGAGACGATGTCCAATCAGCGCCGTCATGTTCGACGGCCTTCGCCCGCGTTCAGGAGATGAGATATGAGCACCTACGGCCTGTCGGTTCTCGGCGCGGACCTGCAGTCCATCGCCCAAATCGCCCAAGCCGCCGACGCGGCCGGATTCGACGCGGTGTGGGCATCGGAGTTCTACAACCGCTCCGGGTCGATCTCGATGGCCGCGATGGCGAACAGCACGGAGAACTGCCGGATCGGGTCCTCCATTCTCTACGGCGTGGGCCGAAGCCCCCTGGTGCTGGCCACCGAGGCGCGCGACCTCGACGAACTCTCCGACGGACGACTGGTGCTCGGCATCGGCAACGGGACCAAACGGATGATGAGCGACTGGCACGGCGTGCCCGACACCTCCGCACCCGCGCTGCGGATGGAGGAACTCGTCATGTTGCTGCGCCGCATCTGGAACCTGCACGAAGGTCCGGTCCATCACGAGGGCCGCTTCTACGCCCTGAACCTCATTCCAACCGGCGACATGCAGCCCCCGAGTCGGCCGATCCCGATCATCACCGCCGGTGTCCGACCCCGGATGTGCGAGACAGCAGGCAGGGTGGCTGACGGCCTCGCGGGGCACCCGCTGTTCACCACCACCTACGTCCAGGAGATCGTCCGACCCGCCGTCGCCAAGGGCGCGGCGCACGCCGACCGTGACCCCAGCGAGGTCGAAATCGTATCCATGGTCATGTGCTCCATCCACGAGGATGCCGAAGTCGCCAGGCGCGAACTGGCGCAACAGATTGCGTTCTACTCCTCGGTGAAGTCCTACGAGTTGGTGCTTGACGTGAACGGCTTCACCACCGAGGGTCGAGCCATTCGGGATGCATTCACCCGACGCGATTTCCCGGCGATGTTCGCCGCGGTGTCCGATAAGATGATCGACACCATGGGCGTCGCAGGAACGGCACACCAAGTCCGTGAACAACTTAGACGCTACGAAGGCGTCCTTGACCACATCATGCTGTACGCACCATCGATCGGTATTGCCCCGGAACGCGTGCAGCAAAATCTCGACAGCATCATCCGAGAATGCTCGCCGGCTTCGATGTCGCCAGGGCCGTCCAGCCGTTCTGCCCACAGCGACACCTGATTCACTCGCTGCGCTGATGTCGCCCCTTCGGTGAATTCACGCATGCGGCCGCGTCCGCCGGTGCCACATCGAGGATGGCGGCTGCACAAGCAGGACGCTGCGTCTGGCGACCCTCACGCTGTCGATCCGTGCGTGCCCACCTATGGCTGCGTGGTGTGGTTGACGATGTTGGCGTCGTCGTCGAGAAGCTGAGGTGCAACCCTCCATCGTCTCCGGACCAGGCCTCCGTGCACACCGCGCCGGGAGCAATGATCAGAACCTGTGGATGAGCCTCGGCGAGGCGGCGTGAGCGGGCGCACCTTCCCGAGGATGATCTGAAAGTTCACGTAGGTCTGATCAAGAGCCGGCGTTGGCGCGCTGGTTCGGGAAGGTACGCCCATGCTCAAGGTAGTTCACGACCAGGATTCATCCAACGAGGACGCCGGTGCGTCGCGGTCGCTGCTCGATGAGATCGTCCGCGACGGTGCCCGGCAGATGCTGGCGGGGGCGTTGGCCGCCGAGGTCGCCGCCTACGTCGACGCCCATGCCGGTGAGGTCGACGAGAACGGGCATCGGCTGGTGGTGTGCAACGGCTATCACCACGAGCGTGAGGTGTTGACCGCGGCGGGCGCGGTGGCGGTGACCGCCCCGCGGGTGAACGACAAGCGCGTCGACGCCGATACCGCTGAGCGCAACGGTTTTCCTCGGCGATTCTGCCGGCGTGGTCGCGTAAGTCTGGCTGTGACAGCCTGACTTGGCCCCGGGCGGACGGCTAGAAATGGCTCCACCTGTGTGGTCGCGGTTGTGCCGTTGTGGCGGTCTGATTTGGCCCCATCTTGACGACACTCCGCGTCGGTTATGA
>NZ_JBAUJR010000316.1:0-2479 GCF_049683935.1 Mycobacterium sp.
TCCGGTCCGCGCCCGTGCGCTTCGGCGGCGCAGCGGGCGCTCCGACGAGAACGAACCTCGTTCGGGCGTTGGGCTCGTCAACGACGCCGTCGGCGAGGGTGTCCAGCCCGTAGTGCTGCGCGGCCAGCGCGGTGCTGATCGCTGCGTCCGCCTTCCCGGCCGCTACGTCCTGGGCCGCGGCGGCATTCGAATTGGCCGCTACGAGTTGGGCTTTGGGCAGATGGTCGGACAGCCAGCACCTGACCTGGGCGGCGGCGACCGGGAACGCGGCCACGGTGCGCACGTCTGCTTCCGCAGTCCCCGGCCGGACGGCGATCGAGAAGGCCACGTCCAGGGTCAACTCGGCGTAGATCTGCAGTGGCGATCCGTTGGCGAGGCTGTCCAGCGTCGGTGTCACCGATCCGTGAATCGAGTTCTCGATCGGGACACACGCGAAATCGGCATCGCCGGCGCGGACGGCAGCCAGAGCGGCAGGGGTGCTGTCCGTGGCGATCGGCGTGAGGTCCCCGCTGCCGGCGGTACCGGAACCGCCGGTCGGCGGGATCAGGCCGTGGTCGGCGATGGCGCGCAGGGCGGCCTCGGTGAACGTTCCTTGGGGGCCGAGATACGTGATGCCAGGCACCTCGCCAGCGTATCGGTTCGCTGCGGTAATCCCATTCCGCTGCGGGAAAGCCTTGCGCGGCCGGCCCACACCTAGTTAAGTTAGGCTCACCTTACCAAGAAGAAAGGTCGCGACATGGTCTCTCCTGCACCGACCACCGCAGAGCGAATCCGCAGCGCATGCGCGCGCGCCGGCGGTGCGATGCTCGCCGTCGAGGGCCTCGACCCCACTCCCACGCCTGTGCACCACCTGCTCGCCGACGGATCGTTCGCGATCACCGCACCGGTCGGCGGAGTGCTCGCCGCGACGGTGGTCTCCGCAGCCAACGAGGGTGTGCAGGCGGTGCTGGAGATGACCGACTACGCGCCCCTGCCACTGCGGGAACCGGTTCGATCACTCGTCTGGATCCAGGGCAGGCTCCGCGAGGTCCCGATGGGTGAGGTCGCCGGTCTGCTCGATCTGATCGCGGCGTCGGACCCCAACCCGGCCCTGCTCCAGGTCGATTCCGAGCTCTCGAGTGCGACGGGCGAAACCCGCTACGCGCTGATGCGCCTCGAGATCGAATCCGTCGTGGTCGCCGATGCGACCGGCGCCGAGTCCGTTGCCCTCGGCGCACTGCTGGGGGCGAGTCCGGATCCGTTCTGCGCCATGGAGTCCTGCTGGCTGCAGCACATGGAGTCCGCGCACCGCGATGTCGTCGATCGACTGGCCAATAGGCTTCCCACGGCACTGCGCCGCGGCCGGGTCCGTCCGCTGGGGCTGGACCGCTACGGTGTGCAGCTGCGGGTGGAAGGCGACGACGGCGACCACGACGTCCGGCTTCCGTTCGCCAAGCCGGTCGACGATGTGACCGGCCTCAGCCAGGCGATCCGGGTGCTGATGGGTTGCCCATTCCTCAACGGGCTTCGCGCGCGCGGCGTCTGAGCGCGCCGCTGACATCCGGACCCGGCTACCGTGGCTGCGGTGACCGGCCCCGAAGATGAACTCACCGATGTGCAGCGACGTGCGCTGCGCATCGAGATCGCCGTGGTCCTGGCAGTCACGTTCGGCCTCAGCGCGTACACCGCGCTGCTCAGCCTGATCGAGAGCGTGCTCGTCGGGCTGTCAGGTCAGACGGTGGCACTCAATCCACAGCGCTCCCGGTTCGGCCTCATCGACCTCGGACTGAATTTGGCCAGCGTGTTCCAGCTGCTGGCGTGGGGAGCGCTGGCGGTATACCTGCTGTGGCGCAGCGGATTCGGCCCGTCGCAGGTCGGCCTCGGGCGGATTCGCTGGCGGGCGGATGTTCTCGGTGGGATCGGGCTGGCCACCCTCATCGGCGTCCCGGGCCTGGCCCTGTACCAGGTCGCCCGAATTCTCGGGGCCAACGCCTCGGTGGAGCCTGCCGAACTGAACGACACCTGGTGGCGCATCCCGGTATTGCTGCTGCTGGCCTTCGGCAACGGGTGGGCCGAGGAAGTCATCGTCGTCGGGTTCCTGCTCACCCGGTTGCGTCAACTGCGGGTCAACCCGTGGATCGCCCTGGCCGTTTCGAGCCTGCTCCGCGGCCTCTATCACCTCTACCAGGGGTTCGGCGCAGGGCTGGGCAACGTCGCGATGGGGCTGGTGTTCGGGTATGTCTGGCAGCGCACCGGCCGGTTGTGGCCGCTGATCATCGCCCACGCCCTGATCGATGTCGTCGCGTTCGTCGGTTACTCGCTGCTCGCCGCTCACCTCGGCTGGCTCCGGTAGGACGTACATTCTTGCTGTGACCGACAAGCGGCCGCCTCGACCGGGGCCGACACCGCCTCCTCCACAGGGAAGAGCGCCGGGTCGCCGCGAGCCGCCGCCGGCGCTCCGGCGCGACCCGAACTACCGGCCTGCCTGGCCACCCAACCC
>NZ_JBAUJR010000317.1:0-26758 GCF_049683935.1 Mycobacterium sp.
GTCAGACGGGACTCCCAGGTGTTGCAACGCATCGCACTGTCGGCCATCGCGGCGCCACGCCGGATCCTTGTTGTCGCCCTGCTCGTGATGGTGGGCTGCGGCATCTTCGGGGTCCCGGTGACCCAGCATCTGTCCGCCGGCGGCTTCCAGGATCCGACCTCGGAGTCCGCCGAGGCCACGCAACTACTGGTCGACAACTTCGACCAGGGTGACATGGAGCTGCTGATCAGCGTCACCTCCGAGGGGGCCGACGGCGCCGAGGGCGGCGCAGCGCGCGCAGTCGGCACCGACATCGCCGCGAAGCTGGAGCAATCGCCCCACGTCGCGAGCGTCACGTCGGCCTGGACGGCGCCGCCCGCCGCCACCCCGGCGCTGATCAGCAGGGACGGTAAGACCGGCCTGATCGTCGCGGGCATCACCGGCGGGGAGAGCGCCGCTCAGAAGTACGCCAAAGAGCTGACCGACGAGCTCGTCCACGACCGCGACGGGGTTACGGTCAAGGCCGGCGGCGTCGTGATGGTCAATGTGCAGATCAACGCCCAGAGCGAAAAAGATCTGCTCACGATGGAAGCGATCGCGATCCCGCTGAGCTTCGTCGTTCTCGTCTGGGTGTTCGGCGGGCTGCTCGCCGCCGCGCTGCCGTTGGCGGTCGGCGCCTTCGCGATCCTCGGTTCGATGGCGGTGTTGCGTGGCGTCACGATGGTCACCGACGTCTCCATCTTCGCGCTCAACCTGTCCATCGCCATGGGCCTCGCGCTCGCGATCGACTACACCCTGCTGATCATCAGCAGATACCGCGACGAACTCGCCGACGGCGCAGACCGGGAGCGCGCGCTGGTGAGCACGATGGTGACGGCGGGCCGGACCGTGTTGTTCTCGGCGATGACGGTGGCCTTGTCGATGGTCGCGATGGTGCTGTTCCCGATGTACTTCCTGAAGTCGTTCGCGTACGCGGGCATCGCCGTGGTCGGGTTCGCGGCCGTGGCGGCCATCGTGGTGGCGCCCGCTGCGATCGTCCTCGCCGGCGACCGTCTCGACTCGCTCGATGTGCGCAGGCTGATCCGGCGCATCCTCGGCAGGCCCGAACCGGAGCCCAAGCCGATCGAGCAGATGTTCTGGTATCGATCGACAAAATTCGTGATGCGACGGTCGATTCCGATCGGGCTGACCGTGGTCGTGCTGTTGTTGCTGCTCGGTGCGCCATTCCTGGGCGCCAGGTGGGGATTCCCCGACGACCGGGTGCTGCCCACCTCGGCCTCGTCGCGTCAGATCGGCGACGCGCTGCGCACCGACTTCGAGGTCGACTCGTCCACGAACGTCACCGTCGTGCTGCCGAACACCGACGGAATCACCCCCGACGCGCTCGACGACTACGCCGCGGAACTGTCCAGGGTGGCCGACGTCACCTCGGTGTCCGCACCGGGCGGCACGTTCGTCGCGGGGGAGTTGACCGGTCCGCCGTCGGCTGCCACCGGCTTTGCCGACGGCAGCGCCTTCCTCACCGTCGCCAGCTCCGCGCCGCTGTTCACCGACGCCTCCGACGCCCAGCTCGACGGACTGGATGCGGTGCCACCGCCCGCCGGACAGCAGGTTCAGCTGACCGGTCTCGCGCAGATCAACCGGGACAGCGCCGACGCGATCACCTCCCGGCTCCCGATGGTTCTCGGTGTCATCGCGGCCATCACCTTCGTGCTTCTGTTCCTACTCACCGGGAGTGTGGTGCTTCCGCTGAAAGCCCTGGTGCTCAACGTCTTGTCGCTCAGTGCTGCGTTCGGGGCACTGGTCTGGATCTTCCAGGACGGCCATCTCGGCGCGCTGGGCACGACGCCGACCGGCACGCTGGTGGCCAACATGCCGGTACTGCTGTTCTGCATCGCCTTCGGGCTGTCGATGGACTACGAAGTGTTCCTCATCTCGCGGATCCGCGAGTACTGGCTGAAGTCCGGAAAGACGACCGCCGACAACGACGAGAGCGTGGCACTCGGTCTCGCCAGGACAGGTCGGGTGGTGACGGCGGCGGCGCTGGTGATGTCGATCTCGTTCGCGGCGCTGATCGCGGCCAAGGTGGCCTTCATGCGGATGTTCGGCGTCGGCCTGACCCTCGCGATCCTGGCTGACGCCACCCTGGTCCGGATGTTGCTGGTCCCGACGTTCATGCACCTGCTGGGACGCTGGAACTGGTGGGCGCCCAAGCCGTTGGTCAAGCTGCACGAACGGATCGGCTTCAGCGAACACGTGGCCGACGACGATCTGCCGGGGGCCACGACGACCGGGGATCGGGTCGGCGCGGGAAGGCATCGAGCGTGAGTGGCCAACGGCTGCGGCGGCACCGTGCCCCTCGCGGCTCGGGTGATCAACTGGGAGACGAGATCCTCGATGCGGCAACCGATCTGTTGTTGCATACCGGCGACGCCAAAGCGGTGTCGATCCGGTCGGTGGCTCACCGGGTCGGGGTGACGCCGCCCTCGATCTACTTGCACTTCGCCGACAAGGACGCACTGCTCGACGCCGTGTGCGCGCGGTACTTCGAGAAACTCGACGAGGAGATGCAGGGCGTCTCGGGCGCCCTCGGTGAGGGTGGTCAATCGGCCGTCGACGTGTTGCGGGCGCAGGGTCTGGCCTACGTACGCTTTGCCCTGAAAAACCCTGAGCTGTACCGCATCGCGTTGATGGGGGAGGGCAGTCCCGGCAGCGATGTCGACATGACGCTGAACACGTCGGCTTTTGTGCACATGCGCGCGTCGGTTCAGGCGCTGATCGACGAGGGGATCTATCCACCGGGGGACCCAACCACCTTGGCCCTGGAGTTGTGGACCGTCTCGCACGGCGTCGTGGCGCTGATGATCTCGCGGCCGTACCTCCCCTGGGCAGATGCCGAGGAGTTCGCCGAGCGAGTGTTGCGTGCGGTCTGCCTCGGGCAGATCGTGTCCGGGGCCATCCGGCCCCCCGATGCGCCGTCGGAGACGGTGAACTGGCTCAAGGAGGTGGTTGATGAGCGACGTCGTCGATAACCCGTTCTTCGCGCGACTGTGGACCGCGATGTCCACGCGCGAGCCCGAATCGCTGCGCCGGTTGCGGCGGGAGAACCTGGCCGGACTCTCGGGCAGGGTCCTGGAGGTCGGTGCGGGTACCGGGACCAACTTCGAGTTCTATCCCGGCACCGTCACCGAGGTCGTGGCCGTCGAACCCGAGCACCGACTCGCGGCGCTGGCCGAACGCGCGGCAGCCACCGCGTCCGTCCCGGTGACCGTCAGCACCCGCACCGTTGAACAATTCCGCGACGGCGGGCAGTTCGACGCCGTGGTGTGCTCACTGGTGCTGTGCTCGGTCGATGATCCCGAACAGGTTGTCGGACAATTGTTCTCGATGATCCGGCCCGGTGGGGAACTGCGCTACCTCGAGCACATCGCCGGTGTTGGTGCCCGGGCCCGGCTGCAGCGGTTCGCCGACGCCACCGTCTGGCCGAGACTGCTGGGCAACTGCCACACACACCGGCACACCGAGGAGACGATCACCGGCGGGGGTTTTCGGGTGGCCGGCGCCCGCCGCGAGTGGACCTTTCCGGCGTGGGTGCCGTTGCCGGTTGCCGAGTTCGCGATCGGCACGGCGGTCAAACCGGGATAAACGGGGTCCGGCGCGGTCAGCCAAGAAGAGCCGGCAGCCGCTGCAACAGCCCGGGCAGCGCGGTCGCCGCTGACTCGCGCAGCGTCACCGTCGCACTGCTCGACAGCGGCGTGGCCTCGGGATTGACCTCGATCACCGGGGTGCCGTTGGCGACGGCCATCTCAGGCAGGCCCGCCGCCGGATACACCACCGACGAAGTGCCGACGGCCACCACCAGGTCGGCATTGACCACCGCGTCGACCGAGCGCTGCCATGCGTCATCCGGCAGCGCTTCGCCGAACCACACCACGTCGGGCCGGATCAGCCCGCCGCATTCGCAGCGGGGCGGCTCCACCGACTCGACCGGTTCGGGCATCGCGGGTACTTCGCCGCGGTACGCGGATCGGCACCGGTCGCAATGGAATTCGAACAAGCTTCCGTGGACGTGATACACGTGATTGCTGCCGGCACGCTCGTGAAGATTGTCGACGTTCTGGGTCACGACGTGGACGTCGGCGTAGTCCTCCCAGGCGGCGACGGCGCGATGGGCATTGTTGGGTGCGACGGTGCGCATCATGTGGTGGCGCCACAGATACCAGGCCCATACCCGCTCCGGGTGGTCGTGCCACCCCTGAGCGCTGGAGATCTCATAGGGGTCGACCTCGGCCCACAGACCGGTCTCGACGTCGCGGAACGTCGGCACGCCGCTCTCGGCTGAAATGCCCGCCCCGCTGAATACCGTCACCTGCACCCCACCAAAATAGCTGCTGTGGGTGATACTGGGCACGTGGCCGATTTGGGGGATTGGGTACGCGTCGATCCGCACGGTGCCAGGCCGCTTTTCGACCAGCTCAGATCTCAGATCATCGAGGGCATCCGGGACGGGGAACTGGCCCCGGGCACCCGGCTACCGACGGTCCGTGAGCTGGCCGGTCAGATCAACCTGGCAGTCAATACCGTGGCGCGCGCGTACCGGGAGTTGGAAGCAGCGGGCATCCTCGAAACCAGAGGTCGCTTCGGCACTTTCGTGGCGCGGTCCGACCCGGCAGATGCCGCGATGGCAACAGCGGCCAACACGTTCGTGTCGGCGGCCCGGGCGCTGGGTGTCGACAAAGGTGAGGCGCTGCGTTACGTGGAGACAGCCTTCGGCTGAGCCGGAGGTCCGGCAGCTCCCGTTGGTCAGCCGAACTCGAGCAGCGTCGTCAGCGGCCGCACCGGGTCGAGCAGCGGGATCCGCTGAACCGTCCAGAGCAACGCGTTGAGCAGGCGCCCGCGGCCCTGTGGGGCGGGCAGGTCGTGGACCGCCCGCACTCCCGGAACCGTGTTGACCAGATCGGCCACCTCGGCGACCGACAACGTGAACGGCATGGGCGGCACCCGGTAGCGCAGAGATGTCCGCACGCCGCGCCGTACCAGGAAGGCGGACGCCGACGGCGGCAGGTCGAAGATCATCTGGCCGCCGGGGAACCGCGCCGCGCACTCGGTGATGAGTGCCATCGCCTCGTCGGGCTGCAGGTACATCAGCAATCCCTCGGCGGTGATGAACACACCGTGCTCGGGATCGACCTGGTCCATCCAGCTGAAGTCCAGTGCCGATTGTGCACACAACCGCACTCGCTCTGAGGACGGCAGGAGCTTGCGTCGCAGTTCGACCATCGGGGGGAGATCAACGGTCAGCCAGCGGAAGCGGCTCGTGTCGCCACCGGCGGCGTCGAGTCGATGGAAGCTCGTCTGCAGCCCCTCGGCGAGCGCGACGACGGTGGCCTCGGGATGGTCGACGAGGTAGCGGCGGGTGTACTTGTCGAACACCAACGCGCGCAACGCCATATCCTGTCGCCGGGTGAAACCGAACTTGGCGAAGTCGAAGTCGATCGAGTCGACGAGGTGAACCGCCATCGGGTCGTCGAGGATGGCGTCAGGTCTCCTGGCCTCGCTGGCGCGCACCAACAGCGTCATCAGAGCGGTCTCGGACACCCCGGTGAGGTCGACGGCGTGCTTTCCGGTCATCGGACATCCATCCCCGGCCCGCGCAGGACCTTGTCGATTGTGCGCAGGTTGCGCGTGGTGGTCGACGACTTGTAGCGCTTCTTACCCATCGTCTTGCCGATGGTGCTCTGCAGGGTCGACGAGCGCGGCACCTGCCAGTACACCACGCCGTCGCCGGGTTGAACCTTCTCGTCGGGGCGCGGCCCGTCGGCGAGCGCTGCGAGCTCGCGCAGCACGTCGTCGTCGCTGACGAACGTCACGTAGGAATGGTGGTCGTCGACCTCCCGCTCGAACGGGTACGCCTCGGAGATTGCGGCAAGCGCATCCACTGGGTAGACGAGTACCCAAGCGTCGTAACCGAATTCATCACGCAGCGCCTGCTCGGCCTGTTTTCTGACCGCAGCTGTCGCGGATCGGCTGTCGAGCAGGACATTGCCGCTGGCCAGTATCGTCGTCACATTCGTGAACCCGACCTGCTGCAGCGCCTCCGCCACAGCAGCCATCTTCAGGTTCACCCCGCCCACATTGACCCCGCGCAGGAACGCCGCGTAGCGCGTCATCAGCCGAACTCCAGCAGCGTGACGCTGGGCCGGATCCTGCGCATCACCCCGCGATCCAGCGGCGGCCACGAGGCGACCCTGAACCAGCCGCGGCCGGCGGGCAGTCGCACATCGTGGGCAACCTTCACCCCCGCGACACCGCCGGCCAGGGCGACACCTTCGTCGGCGCTCAGCGCAAACGGCATCGGGGGCGTCACGTAGCTCTTGGACAGTTTCAGGCCGCGCAGTGTCCGGTTGCTGAACCACCGCGGGATCGAATCGAACATCATTGCGCCGCCGGGGAATCGTTGCGCACACTCGCGGATCAGACCGAGCGCCTCCTCGGGTTGCAGGTACATCAGCAACCCTTCGGCGGTGATGAACACCCCGTGCGTCGCGTCCACGCGATCCATCCAGCGCAGGTCCAGTGCCGACTGGGCCAGCCCGACGATGTGGTCCTCTGCGGGCAGGAGTCGGGCTCGCAACTCCATGACGGCAGGAAGGTCGATCGAATACCACGTCGACCCGGCGAGGCCGCCGTGCCCGGCCAGTCGCCAGTAGCTGGTCTGAAGACCCTCGGCCAGGGCCACCACCGAGGCCTTCGGGTGAGCCGTCAGATAGTCGCGTGTCGCGGCGTCGAACGCTCTGGCCCGCAGGGCATGCACCTGTTGTGGCCTGCCGAACTTCGGGTAGTCGTAGTCGATGGCGTCGAAGAGGGTGATCGCCCACGGGTCGCGGATGACCCCGTCGGAGCGTTTGGCTTCGCCGGCACGGTTACGCAGGGTCCACAGCGTGGTGGCGGAGACGCCGTCGAGGATGCCGCCGTCGATCGAGGAGAATCGGACCATCTGTTCGATCATCCCAGACGCGCCGGAGTCGTAGGCTCGTGGCATGACGCGCGATGTCTTCGACGACAAGCTGCTGGCGGTGATCGCCGGCAACTCGTTGGGCGTGCTGGCCACCCTCAAGAGTGACGGGAGGCCGCAGCTGTCCAACGTCTCCTACCATTTCGACGCCCGCGCGCTGACCCTGTCGGTGTCGATCACCGAGCCCAGAGCCAAGACCCGCAATCTGCGTCGTGACCCGCGCGCCGCGTTGCACGTCAGTTCGGACGACGGCTGGGCCTACGCGGTTGCCGAAGGAGACGCGGTGCTGACCCCGCCGGCCGCCGAACCGGGCGACGACACCGTTGAGGGACTGATCGCGCTGTACCGCAACATTTCAGGGGAGCACCCGGACTGGGATGACTACCGCAGAGCGATGGTCGACGACCGGCGGGTCCTGATGACACTGCCCATCTCTCACGTCTACGGCATGCCGCCGGGGCGGCGCTGAGGGGTTCTCAGCGTGCCTCAATTCACCTGTTACTCAGGAGGTTCCACTCCAAGATGCCGGAACGATCACCCACGTGACCTCAGCGCCGGCTGACCGGCGGATCGTCGGCGCCGACGTCGTCGAGGTCGTCCAAGCGCAGCTGGCGGGCATCGCCGCCGTTCACGTCGCCTACGAACTGATCAGCGCAACAGCGCCGCGGGAGGGACACGATGCGTGAACCGGACATCGAGGAGGTGCGCCGCGCTGCGGCGGCCGCCGTCGACGCGTTCGCCGCCACCGACACCGACCGCTACTTCGCCTGTTTCGCGCCCGAAGCCACTTTCTGCTTCCACACCGAGCCTGCGCGCCTCAACGACCGCGCCGCCTACGAGCGGTTGTGGCACGACTGGATCACACACGGCTGGCGGGTGCGTTCCTGCGTATCGTCGCAGTCGCGCGTGCAGACCTTCCCGGGTGGGGCGGTGTTCACCCACGATGTCGCCACCTCCGTCGACACAGCCGACGGCCAGGACGACTACCGGGAGCGCGAGACCATCGTCTTCCGCGTCGACGGAGACCACCTGATCGCCGTCCACGAACACCTGTCGCCGGTCCCCGAGGAGTCAGCATGACCTCGCTCTACACTCGCCTCGACCGTCGCCTGGAAATACAGGCCGATAATGCAGGACCGCTGCGTGGCACCCTCTCGCTACCGCGCATCGGCATGATCTGGCTGGCCGCCAACCTGGTCGTGACCACCCTTCTGACCGGCACGCTGCTGATTCCCGCCGTCGACTACGGCACCGCCCTCGCCATGATCCTGTTGGGCACCCTCGGCGGTGCCATCGTGCTCACCCTGGTCGGCAATATCGGAACCCGCACGGGGCTACCGACGATGGCGCTGACCCGCGGCGCGTTCGGCATCCGCGGCAGTGTGCTGCCAGTGGCCGCGAACGTGGTGATCCTGATGGGGTGGAGTTGGGTGCAGGCGATGCTGGCCGGGGTGACGGTCAACTACCTCGTCGAAAGCCTTACCGGCTTCTCCAACCCGGCACTGTTCGCCGTCCTGTGCCAGACGATCGTTGTGCTGATCGCCATCCTCGGACACGAGGGCATCGCCCGGATCGAGCCGTGGCTGGCCGCGCTGATGTTGGTGATCATCGGCTACATCTTCATCGTCGCGTTCACCAGCTTCAGTCCGGCAGATTTCCAGGCGATCCCGATCGATGCGTCCATCGGCTACACGTCGGTGACGGTCCTGGACATCGTCATCGCCACCGCAATCTCGTGGACGGTGCTGTCGGCGGACTTCAACCGGCTGGCCCGCTCGAGCAAGGCCGGCATCATCGGTTCAGGCATCGGATACACCCTCTCGACGGTCATCGCGATGACCCTAGGCGCTACCGCGATCGGCTACGTCATCCTTCGCGGCGACGAGGCCGTCGCCTTCGACCCGGCCAACATCGTCGCCGCGTTCGGCCCACCACTGGCGATCGTGATCTTCCTGTCCGTCATGGCCACCAACACGATGGTCGTCTACGGCATGGTGCAGTCGGTGGTCAACGCCCGGCCCGGCAGCAGGCTGCGCTTCCTGCCCACCGTGCTGGTTCTCGGTGGCATCTCGATCATCGGCGCGACCTGGCTCGGGCTGCTGGGCCAGTTCACCGACTTCCTGGTGATGATCGGCGCGTTCTTCGTTCCCGTGTTCGCGATCATGATCGTCGATTACTACATCCTGAAGCGCGCGGCGTACACCGCCGACATTCTGCGCGGCAGCGGCGGGCGCTACTGGTATCTCGCCGGCGTCAACTGGATTGCCGTCGCGGTCTGGGTGGTCGGTGCGGTGATGTCGTATGTCTGGGCTTACGTCTGGCCCATTCCGATCGGCGCGACCATTCCGGCGTTCTTCCTGACGTTCGTCCTGTATCTGGTGGCCATGCTGCCCGGCCGCGCGCGACATCCCCGGGAAGCCGGCGCACACCTTGCCGTCCGGTCCGACGGAAAACAGGGGTGAGCGCGGCATGCGTGAACTGAGCCACCCGATCGCCGCCGGGATGCAGGTCTATCCCGGCGATCCCCCCGTTCGGGTGGAATCGGCCCTCGAACTCGCCCGCGACGGCGTGGATGTCGTAGCGCTGCATCTGGGTTCGCATACCGGAACACACCTGGACGCGCCGTCGCACACCATCGCTGGGGCGCGCACCACCGGAGGTATCGGACTTGACGAACTGGTCGGCGACGCGCTGGTGGTGCATCTCACCGGCTGCGCACCGCGCTCGACATACGGTCTCGCTGAGATCGAGGCGGCACTTCCGGTCGGCCTGCCCGCGCGGCTGCCACCGATCGTCGTCCTCGATACCGGGTGGGCCGCGCGGTTCGGGAAGGATGAGGCACTCGATCACCCGGCGCTGGACCCCGATGCCGCCATCGAGTTGCTGCGCCGCGGGATGCACGTGCTCGGCGTCGACACCCTCAGCCCGGACCCCACCACAGCGGCTGTCACCGACTTTCCGGTGCACCGCGTCGTCCTCGGTGCCGATGCGCTGATCGTCGAAAACCTCTGCCATTTAGACACTCTCAGCGCAAACTCGATCATCGGGTTCTTCCCGCTCCCAATCGATGCCGACGGGGCACCGGTTCGGGCCGTCGCGTTCGACGAGAGTCACTGATCGGCCCGCAGGGGTGCGGTGGCAGTAGTGGGTTTCTACGGGCGAGCGGGAGACCGGAGCAAGGCGGAGACCGAGCGGCGCGGCGACCGCCTCCCCGCAAGGCGAGGCTGCCTGATGAACGAACGCACTCATACTCGCGCGGTCGACGGCAACGGCTAGGCTGCGGTCATGGCATCCAAGGGGTCGGCGGAGTCCGCAGAGTCTTCAGAGTCCGCCGAGGACGACACCAAGCGCAAGTTCCGCGAGGCGCTCGAGCGCAAGAAGGCGAAGTCGGCTGAGGGCTCAGCGCACACCGACGGCGGCCCCAAGCAGCCACGCGCGCACGGCCCCGTCGAGAATCGTCGCGAGTTCCGCCGCAAGAGCGGCTGATCCGCACACCCCTCTGAGCGCCGGAATTGCATTCCAGCAGGCCGCTTCTCGCGATTCGCCTGCTGGAATGCAGTTCCGGCGGTCTATTAGTGGGCGACCGCCTTCTCGGCGCCGATCCCGGTGAGCGATCGCACCTCCATCTCGGCGGCGACCTTCGGATCCTCGTCGTCGGGTGAAGTCAACGTTCCGACGATGCCCAGGATGAAGGCCAGCGGGATGGAGACGATGCCCGGGTTGGCCAGCGGGAAGAAGGAGAAGTCGACGCCGGGGATCATCGCCGTCGGCGACCCCGACACCGCGGGGGAGAAGACGATCAGCACGATGGTCGAGATCAGACCGCCGTACATGCTCCACAACGCGCCACGGGTGTTGAACCGCCTCCAGTACAGCGAGTAGACGATCGTCGGCAGGTTCGCCGCCGCCGCGACCGCGAACGCGAGCGCCACCAGGAACGCGACGTTCTGGCCGTTGGCCAGGATGCCGAGGCCGATCGACAGCGCGCCGAGCACCACCGCGGTGATCCGCGAGACGCGCACCTGCTCGGCTTCGGTCACCTTGTGGCCCTTGCGCAGCGTGGCGTAGATGTCGTGCGCGAACGACGCGGACGCGGTGATGGTCAAACCGGCCACGACCGCCAGGATCGTCGCGAACGCCACCGCCGAGATGACACCCAGCAGGATCACGCCGCCGAGTTCGAACGCCAGCAACGGGGCTGCCGAGTTCACTCCGCCGGCCGCGCCGAGGATCCGGTCCGGACCGACCAGTGCCGCTGCCCCGTAACCCAGCACCAGGGTGAACAGGTAGAAGGCGCCGATGAGCGCGATGGCCCATACGACCGATCGCCTGGCTTCCTTGGCGGTGGGCACCGTGTAGAAGCGCATCAGCACGTGCGGCAGACCCGCGGTGCCGAGCACCAGGGCGATTGCCAGTGAGATGAAGTTGATCTGCGAGGTCAGCGAACCGCCGTACTGCGCGCCGGGCGCGAGCACGTCACGGTCGGCCACTCCGGCGGTGGTGGCGCCGCTGATCGCCGACTGCGCAGCGCCGAGGATCTCCGAGAAGTTCGCGCCGAACTTCGCGAACACCATGATCGTCATGATCCCCGCACCCGCGATCAGCAGAACGGCCTTGATGATCTGCACCCAGGTGGTGCCCTTCATGCCGCCGACCAGCACGTAGGTGATCATCAGCACGCCGACGACGGCGATGACGACAGACTGGCCTGTGCGGCTCTGGATGTTGAGCAGCAACGCCACCAGGCCACCCGCGCCGGCCATCTGGGCCAGCAGGTAGAACAGCGAGACCGTCAACGTGTTCGTCGCCGCGGCCAGGCGCACCGGCCGTTGCTTGAGCCGGAAGCTCAACACGTCGGCCATCGTGAATTTGCCTGTGTTGCGCAGCAATTCGGCTACGAGAAGCAGGGCGACCAACCAGGCGACCAGAAAGCCGATCGAGTACAGGAAGCCGTCGTAGCCGTACACCGCGATCGCGCCGGCGATGCCGAGGAAGCTGGCGGCAGACAGGTAGTCACCGGCGATCGCGATGCCGTTCTGAGTACCCGAGAAGCCGCGTCCGCCGGTGAAGAACTCAGCCGCGGTGGCGTTCTTCTTACTGGCACGGATCACCACCACCATGGTGACGATGACGAACAGGCTGAAAATGCCGATGTTGGCGACCGGGTTGCCGACCGCCTCGGATTGCGCAAGTAGCGTGGTCATTTGAGCAGCTCTTCCTCAAGTTCGGCGCGGATCTTGCTCGACCGCGGATCGAGTTCGCGGTTGGCGAACCGCACGTACAAGCCGGTGATCACGAAGGTGGAGAGGAACTGGCCCAACCCGATGAGCAGGCCGATGTTGATGTCCCCCCACACCCGCGTACCCATGAAGTCGCTGGCGAAGGCGCCCAGGGCGACGTAGAGGGCGTACCAGAGCAGGAAGATCGCCGTCATCGGGAACACGAAGCGGCGCAACCTACTTCGGAGTTCCTGGAACTCGGGACTGGCCTGGACTTCCAGATAGCGCTCACCGCTGATCGCTTCCGGGCGAATAATAGGCGAATCTGTCTCGGACACCTTGATCTCACGCTCCTGACTGAGTGAACCGGTACTGCGGTGAACCTAGTTGAGATGTGGGTCACATACCCAGGCCTGACGCAGGTCACACGCCGAGGCCGGGAGTGGCTGCGGTGAGCGGTCGGTCGTCGACGACGAACGGCGGAAGGTCGTCCGCCTCAGCCCCTGGGCAACCGCTCGATACCCATGCCCAGATTTTCGGGTACATGCATCCGGGCGAAGATCGGCGCGACGTCCACCGGGACCGCCGATCGGGTGAGGCGGCTGACGACGATCATCGTGGCGAAGGCCAGCGGGACGCTGACCGCCGCGGGATAGTCGATCAGCACGGCGGGCCATCCGCCCAGTGCTTCGTCGTTGATCCGCCCGCCACGGCGACGGTCACCGCTCCGCCGGACAACACGCCGCCCACGGCCAGGCCCCACATGGCGCCCACCGCCGTGAGCCCGCGCCACCAGATGCCGAGCACCAGCAGTGGGCACAGGGTCGATGCCGCTACCGCGAAGGCGAGACCGACGCTGCGGGACAACTCCATCTCGCCGGATGCGGCCAGCGCCAGTGGGATCGGGATCAGCCCGCCGATGACCGCCGCCACCCGGAAGTCGCGGACACGTCCGGGAAGCACGTCGGTGGCCAGTGCTCCTGCAAAACTGACCAGCAGACCGGACGAGGTCGCCAGGAACGCGGCGATGGCGCCGGCGGCGACAAGCGCAGCGAGCAACTGGCCGGCGGCCCCCGCGATCGCCGACGACGGTGCCAGCAGCACTGCCGCGTCGGCGGCCCCGGTGATCAACAACTGCGGAACGTAGAGCCGGGAGAAGACACCCAGCAGCGTGGGGAACAGATAGAACAGCGACAGCAGGGCGATCACGGCCAGAGCGGTGCGACGAGCGGCGCGCCCGTCGGGATTGGTGTAGAAGCGCACCAGCACATGGGGCAATCCCATGGTGCCCAGGAACGTCGCGACCATGATGGACAGGACCTGGTACAGCGGGTGGTGACCACCGAACCCACCTCCCGAGGCGATCCAGTCGCTACCTGCGGCCGGTGTGCCGGCCAGCACCGGTGTGGCTGCGCCCGCGGCCACGGTCAGCGTGCTGCCCGCGCCCAGTGTGTGCTCACCCGGGCGGCTGATGGTGGCCGCGTCGACGCGTCGATCGTCGAGGGTGCCCGTGACGGTGATCCCCGCGGGCTGGGCGACCTGCACGACGACGTCGGTCTCGATGGTCACCGTCGTCTCCTGCTGCACCGTCGGGGGCAACGGCCCTCCCAGATCGCCACTGCGGTCGGAGAGGAACAGACCCGCCAACGCCAGCGCAGGGATCGCCACCGCGGTCAGCTTGAGCCAGTACTGGAAAGCCTGCACGAACGTGATCGAGCGCATCCCTCCGGCAACGACGTTGGTGATCACGATGGCGCCGACGGCGAGCGGTCCCAGCCATACCGGAGTGCCCAGAAGGGTTTTCAACGCCAGACCGGCTCCCTGGTATTGCGGGACCAGGTAGAAGATGCAGATCACGACGACGACGAGCATCGCCACCTTGCGCAGGCGCGCGGAGCCGAGTCGGAACTCGGCGAAGTCCGGGACCGTGTAGGCCCCCGACCGTCGCAGCGGAGACGCGACGAACAGCAGCAGCCCGAGGTAGCCGGCGGTGAACCCGACCGGATACCACAGCGCGTCTGCGCCGTACTTGGCGATCAGTCCGGCTACGCCGAGAAATGATGCAGCCGAGAGGTATTCGCCGGATATGGCGGCGGCATTCCACTGCGGCCCCACCGAGCGCGACGCCACGAGGAAGTCGGACGTGGTGCGGGAGAACCGCACCCCGTAGACGCCGATCGCCACGGTGGCCAACGCCGCAGCGAGCAGCGCGGCGGCGGTCAGCGGGGACCCGGTCATGGCTCCGCGTCGACGACGCCGACGAAGTCACGCTCGGCCTGCTCAGCCAGTCGCACGTAGAACCACCCGATGCCGTACAGCAGCGGATACGCCAGGACCGCGAGAACGAGCCAGTTGAGCCGGATACCGAAGGCGGTGATCGCACCGAGGCCGGGAAAGGCCGCATTGAGCAACGGGATGGCTCCAATCAGGCACACCACGACCGCGGCCAGTCGCAGTGCCAGTCCCAACTGGGCCCGCACCAGGCCTCGCACGAGTGCGTCGCCGACCTGGGTCTGCTCCTGAACCTCGACCCGGGTGCGCACCAATCGGGCGCCGCGCCGGTGCGCGAGCACCACCCGTTGCCGTTGCGGCCGTTCGCCGCTAGTCATCGCCGCTGCCGGCAGGTCGCAGGCTGCGCATCGGATTGCGCACCACCCGGTCACGCAGTTCACGGGCCTGCCTGCGGCTGACGGGAAGCTCCACCGGCGGTGAGGCCCCGTTGGCCTTCAGTCGCACCAGGACCCCGCCGTCTGTGGTGCGCAGCCCGGTGACCAGCCGCAGCGCCACCAGGTACGAGCGGTGCACCCGCTGAAAACCGTGTTCACGCCAACGGGTTTCGAGAGTGCTGAGGGGTATGCGCACCAGATGGGAACCCGACGACGAGTGCAGTCGCGCGTAGTCGCCCTCCGCTTCGATCCAGCCGATGCTGTCGCGGGGCACCAGGTGGGTGACGCCCCCCAGTTCGGCGGGGACGACGTCGGACTCGGTTTCCCTGACGTCGGTGCCATCGGCAGGCGGAGCACCGGTGGTCGCCGTGGTCTGCGCCGTCACCACCCGCCGGATCGCCTCGTCGAGGCGGTGTTCCCGGATGGGTTTGAGCAGATAGTCCACGGCGCCCACATCAAACGCGGCGATCGCCTTGTCGTCGTGGGCCGTCACGAACACGATCGCGGGCGGTCGGGAGAAGTTGGTCAGCACCCCGGCCATCTCGATACCCGACAGCCCGGGCATGTTGATGTCGAGGAACACGGCGTCGATGGTGCGCGCGTTGAGTTCTCGCAGCGCCGACGTGGCGTCGCCGGCACGGAACACCTCGCCGATGTCGGGATGCCTGCCGAGCAGATAGGCCAGTTCGTCGAGTGCCGGGGCTTCGTCGTCGACGGCGAGCACGGTCAGCGAATGCTGCTGTGGCTTCGTCATCACCTGCCCACTCCGTACGCCCCTCCGCCGGCCCGCACACCCGACCGGAACTTCGGGACTCGCGTCACGACCTTGGTGCCCGCGCCGATCGCCGTTTCGACCACCAGACCGTAGTCGTTTCCGAACGCCGCCCGCAGGCGATGGTCCACATTGGTCAGGCCGACATGCGCGGAGTTCCCGTCGTCGACGGGCGCACCGTCGGTCAGTGCGTCGCTGGGACCGGTGCGCAGCGCGGCGGGATCCATTCCCACTCCGTCGTCCTCGACGGTGATGACACAGTCGGACCCCTCGTCACGGGCGACGAGGTCGATCGACCCGCCGCCGCGTCCGGCGAAGCCGTGCCGAACCGCGTTCTCCACCAGCGGTTGCAACGCCAGGAACGGCACGACGACGTTGAGCACCTCCGGGGCCACCTGCAGGGTGACCTTCAGCGCCGTGCCGAAGCGGGCACGTTCCAGATTGAGGTATCGGTCGATGTTGCGCAGCTCTTCGGCCAGCGTGGTGTACTGCCCGGCGGCGCGAAACGAATACCGGGTGAAGTCGGCGAACTCGAGGATGAGTTCGCGGGCGCGGTCCGGATCGGTGCGCACGAACGAGGCGATGGTGTTGAGCGCGTTGTAGATGAAGTGCGGGCTGATCTGTGCCCGCAGGGCCAGCACCTCGGCCCGGTCCAGTCGTGCGCGGGAGGCATCGAGTTCGGCCAACTCGAGTTGGCTGGCCGCATAGCGCGCGACTTCGCCGACAGCGCCCAGCATTCCGGGTGCGGGGGAGCGGGTGGTCACCACCACGAGCACACCGAGAAGGTCGCCACCTTCGGCGAGCAGTGGCTGTGCGACGACCGCGGAGGTCCTCACATGGGTGAGCACGCGGCGTTCTCCGGAGACCGACTGTGCCGCGGCGCCGTCGCAGGCGTCGAGCACGTGGCTTTCCCAGATCTCGTCTCCGGCGGGGTCGCGAGCGAGCAGTTGACCGTCGCCGTCGAACAGCGCCAGCCCGTCGGTCCCGGTGAGCCCGCGCAGGAACGGGGCGGCGGTCTCGGCGGAGTCGGTGTCGAGGCCCTGGCGCAGTGCCCGCGCGGCCAGCGATGCGGTGTGCAGCGCGGCGTGCACGGCGCGTTCGGTGGGGGTGGCTACCACCCGCCTGGTTCGGACGGCGAGCACCACGGCAGCCACGGCCGCCAGAATCAGCGCCGTCGTCAGTGCAATCGCGAGCTCGCCGGACATCTCACCTCGTCTGCAGTTGTGCCACCTTAAGCATGCGGCGTGGCCGAACTGCGGTCGATTCGGTAACCCGCGGTGGTCACGACAGTGGCGACGCCACAGCCGCCGGGGAGGCCATCTCGACTCGGAGCGGCTCATTGGTAGCGGTGTCATATCCAGTCGGGTGAAAAACCTGCAATAACACGACCATACGGACGTCGATTGTTTGCTAGATTTGCGCGATGGTGGAGAAGCGCACGTACGTGCTCGTCTCCTGGTTGCGAAACCGAGCCCAATGCCAGTGCGGATACCAAGGGAAGCCGAGGATCTTCCGGGGTATGGCGGTGATCGACGCGATCGACCACTGCCAGGAGTTCGGGCACACGCCGGTGGGGGCGGTGCTCAAACAGCGGATCACCAACCCCTGATCGACCGCCTGCTCGATGACCGCAGTGGCCTCGAGTCTCAGGTGTTCCGTCGGTCGACAGCATCCCGGCCGTCATAAACTGGCCGGGTGCCTACCTTGCAGCTGGCCCAGGAACCTGCGGCCGACGCCCTGCTGGATGCCAACCCGTTCGCGCTCCTGGTCGGAATGCTCCTCGATCAGCAAGTGCAGATACGTTTGCAACTTCGGAGCTCACTAAGGTTCGTACCAGCGTCGGGCTGCGAGCTACCCGTGCAACACCATGGACATGAGAACCACAGTCAGGTAGGCCAGAAAGAGCCAGAATTGAGTAGTTTCCTTCATTCGGTGCGAGATTCGGACACCAAGCGGTGAACCCAGAAGTGCGCCTGCTGTCATTCCGGCGAACGCCGGCAGATAGAGGTACCCGATCGCGGCGGCGGGTAGTGCGGCGGCGCCTAGGCCTCCGAGCACGTAGCCGGCGCCTGCGCCGATCCCGATCACCGCGGACAATGCGGCCGCGATAGCAGATGCAGTTTGTATACGGTAGCCAGCGGCTTGCAGGTACGGCACTGTGATGATGGCCGCGCCGGCGCCGAGCAGCGCACCAGTCAAGCCGGTTGTGACCCCAGATGTCAGACGACTAACGCGGGAAGGCATGACGGGGGCGCAGTCCGACTGGTTGCTCGCCTCCACAGTCTTCGACTTTCGGTAATGGCGGTGCAACGCGCGCACGAGCATGTATGCGACGAATCCTATGAAGAACACCCGAAGGATTGGGCCCGGCAAATGGCCGCCCGTGAACGCGCCTATTGCGGTTCCGAGCACCACCGCGGGCAGCAGGTGCCAGAACAGTGACCAGTTCAAGTCTCCGTGTCGACTACGCAAGAAGGTCGTATACAGCGCTGTAAAGAACATCACCACAAGGGATGTCCCTATTGCCAGGTGCATCACGTGTTCGGTCACAACGCCCTGGAGCGGCAACGCCACTGCTAGCGCAGGAACGATGGTCAAGCCACCCCCGAGCCCGAACATTCCGGAAACCAGGCCGGCGACGATACCTGCGACCAGGTACACCCCGTAGATCGTGATGCCGGTCATCTACGGTCACCCAATGTGAAGTCACGTGCCATCGCCGGCTGGGAAATCACGTGTTGCCCGAGCATCCGGCTATCGTCTCCCAACGCGCCGCCCCGCTCCGCGACAAATGGCTCGATTCGAATCACCGGTCAACCATCGGAGCGTGAGCGGTAGCCCGATAGGCTTTATCTATGACTGGGACGCTCTGCCTGGCGCTTGATCCGGAAGCCGACGCATTACTGGATGCAAATCCGTTCGCACTATTGACGGGGATGCTTCTCGATCAGCAGATCGCGATGGAGGTGGCCTTCGGCGGCCCGAAGAAGATCGACGACCGCATCGGCGGTTTCGACGCCCGGGTGATCGCGGACTACAACCCCGACGAATTCGCGGCCCTGTGCTCGCAAACGCCTGCGATACACCGGTTTCCGGGTTCGATGGCCAAGCGGGTGCAGGCGCTCGCCCAGGTGATCGTCGACGAGTACGGCGGTGACGCCGCAGCACTGTGGACCGCAGGCGACCCCGACGGGCCGGAGGTGCTGCGCAGGCTCAAGGCGCTACCGGGCTTCGGCGAACAGAAAGCCAAGATCTTCCTCGCGCTGCTGGGCAAGCAGTACCGGGTCACGCCAAAGGGCTGGCGGGCTGCTGCGGGCGACTACGGCAAGGCGGGGACGCACATGTCGGTCGCCGACGTGAAGGACGCCGGCTCGCTGCAGAAAGTGCGGTCGTACAAGAAGGAAGCGAAGGCCAAGAACAAGGAGGCCAAGGACAAGGAGGCCAAGGCCGCCAAGGCCTGAACCTCGATCACGTGCGGTGCGTGGACCCGGTGTGCTGGACCGCGTCGAGGGCGGCCAATTCGCCGAGGACTCTCGCCACCACCCGGCCGGTCGCGGTGGCGGTGTCGAGGCCGTTGTTCACACAGTGCAGCGTGATACCGCGGGCGCTGAGGTCGGCGACGGTCTGGGCGACCTCAGCGGCCGTGCGCCCCAGCTTGTCGAGCGCCACCACCACGACGACGTCGCCCGCGCGGGCATAGCTGCGCAACGCCACCAGCCCCGCCCGCATCTTGTCCACCGATCCCGACGTCTGATCGGTGAAGATCCGCTTCGGATCCACGCCCGCGGCGGCCAGCTCGGCGAGTTGCTCGTCGAGCGTGTGGTCGTTTCCTCCGGTCGTGGCGTAACCCAACGTGACCGTCACTCATCGAAGGTCTCACGTGGCGCACGTCGGGCCGGCGAGACTCGCCGTCAGCCGTCGAACCCATCGCGTGGCTGTGTCATTGTGAACAGATGAAGACTCACCTGAACTGCCCCTGCGGCGAAGCCATCACCGGCGAGAACGAGGACGATCTGGTGGAGAAGGCCCAGGCGCACCTGTCGGAGATCCACCCCGGCCGCGACTACGACCGCGACGCCATCCTCTTCATGGCCTACTGATCACCGCGGAATAGCACTCCGGCCCTCTTTGCCAGGCTCGTTGTGAGTCAGTTCGAGTTATTGCGAAGGGGTTGGGTTGTGTCGATTACTGCAGGGTTCAGTATCGCCGAGATTCGTGAGTTCGTTGTCGAGTATCAGCGGGTGCCTCATGGGCGTAAGGGGCCGTGGCTTGCTGCTCAGGGGGTGTCAGGCGGTCAGTTCAGACGGTGGCAGGCCGCAGTGTTTAGTGGTGATCTCGACCGCGGCTTGATTCCGCGAGAAGGTGGTGAGATGACAGTTCCCCCGGCGTTGCGCAACGCGTTGGCCAAGGTTGATGCGGCCAGGCAGGCCCGCGATGAGGCCGAATTGGCTCGTCTGCGCGCACGAGTCGGTGAGCTCGAGGCGACCAACGAGGTGTTGGGAAAAGCTATCGGGCTCTTGCACGAGAGGAACGCGCAAGAGCCCGACGAAGCCCCGCCGACGAACGATCCCGACGATTCCTCGACCTCGAGAACGAACTCGTCACCGGGCTGAGCGCGGCGATCGGTTCCCAACGTCAGGCGCTGGTGATGATCGACCTGTCACGTTCGACGTGGCATTACCGGTCCCACCCGCGCCTGCCGGTCAGCGATCCGCTGCCGCAGAAGGATCGGGCGTACCCGTCGCGCATCAGTGAGGCCGACCGCGCGGCGATCCGCGACGAGATCCTCGCCGGCTGGCTGGCAGGCACCTCGGTTGACCACTCGTTCGCCTCGACCTGGGACGCTGGGGTGATGTTGGCCTCGCGGCGCTCCTGGTGGCGGATAGCGGCCGCGATCGAAGACCAAAGTGCGCGCCCGGTCACCCCGACCCGCTCGACGAACAAGGCACCCCGTCCGGCGCCGGTACTCAAAGCGACCGGGCCACAACAGATCTGGAGTTGGGACATCACCGACCTGCGCAGCCCGTGGCGCGGTGTGGCGTTCAAGGCGTACTCGGTCCTCGACATCTACTCCCGCAAAATCGTGGGCTGGCGAGTCGAGGAACGTGAGTGTGACGACCTCGCCGTGGAGATGTTCGAAGCCTCGTTCGGCGAGCACGGCCTGCCCGCGGTCGTGCACGCCGACTCCGGACCGGCCATGCGCTCGACGGTCCTCAAAGACCTGCTTGTCGATCTGGAGATCGGCCAAACCCACAACCGGCCGCGGGTCAGCAACGACAACCCGTTCTCCGAATCGGAGTTCCGCACGATGAAGTACCGACCGAACTATCCCGGTGTCTTCGATGATCTCGACAGCGCCCGCACCTGGGTAGGCGCCTACGTGAACTGGTACAACCAGCACCACCGCCACAGCGGCGTCGAACTGTTCACCCCCGACGCGGTCCACAACGGCACATGGGCACAGCACTGGGAGCGACGAGACATCGCTCTACAGGCCTACTACGAAGACCACCCCGAACGGTTCCGCAACCGTCCACGAACCAAGAGCCCCAGCCCCGTGGTCGGCATCAACCTTCCCGCCGAAAACGACCCCGACCGACTCCACGCAGCTTGACAACGCCCGTGGAATACAGTTTCGCCGCGGTCAGGCGAGCAGCTTCTCGCTCAGCTCCCACAGCCGCTCCGCCGACTCCGCGTCCACGGCGTAGCCGGTGACCCCGGGCGTGGTCTGGAGCGGGCCGCCCCCCATGTCGACGGTGACGGGTGTGGCGTCCGCCTCCAGCGGCGAGACGTCGTTGTCGGCGAGGTAGACGCCGCCGATGTCGGCCAGCTGCGGGTTGGTGGCGGCGAACACCTGTGTCGCGGCGCCCTGCTGTGGGGTCTTCATGTCCCGCTCCGGGTCGATGATCGGCTGATCGTTGTCGTCGACAAGCCCCATCGCGCGCCAGTCGTCGAGGCTGAACGACGGACCGAGGTTGGTCGTGACGATGCCGCCCGGATGCAGCGAGTAGCCGCGGATACCGTCGCCGGCCCAACGCCGGTCGAGCTCCACGGCGAACAGCACGTTTGCGGTCTTGGACTGGCCGTATGCCGTCATGCCGTCGTACTCGGTGTCGAAATGCGGGTCATCCCAACGGATGTCCGACAGATGGTGACCCCAGGACGACACCTCCACGACGCGGGCGCCGCCGGCCGCGCGCAGCGCCGGTAGCAGCCCGTTGGTCAGCTGGAAGTGGCCGAGGTGATTGGTCGCGAATTGCGCCTCGTAGCCGCGGGCATCCCGGACCAGATCGCCGCCCATGATGCCGGCGTTGTTGATCAGGAGGTGCAGCGGGCTTCCGGCGTCGCGGTAGCGCGCCGCGAACCGTTCGACGGAGGCGGGATCGATCAGGTCCAGCTGTTCCACGCGGACGCGGGGGATGCCGGACACCGCGGACTTCGCCGACTCGGGATTACGGCTGGCGACCACGACGTTGGCACCGGCGTTGGCCAAAGCCCGGGTGGTCTCGAGTCCGAGGCCGACGTGGCCGGCGGTGACGATCGCGGTGCGGCCGGTCAGGTCGATCCCGGCCAGGACGTCGTCGGCGGTGGAGGCGGCGGTGAAGCCGGATCCGATGGGATGTTGTTTCTGTGTCATGAGACCACTGTGCTCGGGAAGGTGCGTACTTTGAATGGTTGTAAGTTCGGATTTCTTGCGCGATAGTACGAACGTGATGCGTGATCAGCTGTCCGACGTCTTCGACCTCATCGAGGTGCGGGGGATGGTGTCGGGCGGGTTCGCGGTACGCGGCGACTGGTTCTGCACCTTCGACATCGACGACCCGCTCAAGATGATCGCGGTGGTCTGCGGCAATCTCCGGCTCACCGCCGACGGCGTCGGGCCGATCGATCTCGGGCCCGGCGACGTCGCAATCCTCAACCACTGCACCCGGATGGTGCTCGAAGGGGGTCCGGGTCCGGGCCCCGCGGCCAAGCTCGACATCGAGGCGTCCGAGGAGGCTTTCGTGCGGATCGACGGCGCCGACTGCGGAGCCGCCGATGTGGTCATCGGCGGTCACATCAACGTCAACCCGATCGGCGAGGCTCTGCTGACGCAGGCCCTGCCGCGTGTCGGGCACGTGCGAGCGACGGCGGACGAGGCCACGAACTTGCACGCGATCCTCAACCGGGTGCTCGACGAAGTGACCGGCAATCGTGTCGGCTCGGCATTCGCCATCCAGCAGCAGGGCCAGCTGTTGCTGCTGGAATTGTTGCGCGCGTACCTGGCGCAGGCCGATGCGCTGCCGCCGGGATGGCTGCGCCTGCTGACCGACGAGCGGCTACGGCCCGCGGTGACGTGCATGCACGACGAGCCCGGAAAGCCTTGGCGGCTGGAAGAACTCGCGCACGCCGCGGCGATGTCACGCACCTCGTTCGCCGAGCGCTTCCGCGAGGTGTCGGGCGTGCCACCGTTGACGTACCTGAGCACGTGGCGGATGCAGTTGGCGCAGCACGCCCTGCGTGACAGCGAAACCCGCGTCGGACCGTTGGCGTTCCGGTTGGGCTACACCTCGGAGAGCGCGTTCAGCAACGCGTTCAAGCGCGAGGTCGGGATGTCGCCGCTGCGCTACCGCACCAGCCTCCAGAACGCCTGATTTCGGCGTAGTTGGTCATGCTGAGGTTGACCAACTACGCCCGAATCACTAGAAGTAGCGCGGGAAGGGTGTCCAGTCGGGGTCGCGCTTCTCCAGGAACGCATCCCGACCCTCGACCGCCTCATCGGTCATGTACGCCAGTCGCGTCGCCTCGCCGGCGAACAGCTGCTGGCCCACCAGGCCGTCGTCGGGCAGGTTGAAGGCGTACTTCAACATCCTGATCGCCTGCGGCGACTTGCCGTTGATCTCCGAAGCCCATTGCAGCGCAACGTTTTCCAACTCGGCATGGTCGGCGACCTCGTTGACCGCCCCCATCGCGTGCATCTGTTCGGCGGTGTAGGTGCGGCCCAGGAAGAAGATCTCGCGGGCGAACTTCTGGCCGGTCTGCGTCGCCAGGTAGGCGCTGCCGAAGCCGCCGTCGAACGAACCGACATCGGCGTCGGTCTGCTTGAACCGGGCGTGCTCGCGGCTGGCGAGGGTCAGGTCGCACACCACGTGCAACGAGTGCCCGCCACCGGCGGCCCAGCCGTTGACCAGGCAGATGACGGGCTTGGGCATGAACCGGATCAGTCTTTGCACCTCGAGGATGTGCAGCCGGCCGGCCCTCGCCGGGTCCACCGTCTCCGCGGTGTCGCCGGCGGCGTACTGGTAGCCGCTGCGGCCGCGGATGCGCTGGTCGCCGCCCGAGCAGAACGCCCATCCGCCGTCCTTCGGCGACGGACCGTTGCCGGTCAGCAGCACCACACCGACATCGGAGGACATCCGGGCGTGGTCGAGTACGCGGTAGAGCTCGTCGACGGTGTGCGGCCGGAACGCGTTGCGCACCTCCGGCCGGTCGAACGCGACGCGCACCGTCGGCTGGCTTACGTGGCGGTGGTAGGTGATGTCGGTCAGGTCCTCGAAGCCGGCGACCGGCTCCCAGAGGCCGGCGTCGAACGGGTTGCTCGCGGGGTCGGTCACGGGGTCACACGCTATCGAAGCGGAACACCGAGCAGCGGCCGGCCAGCGCCTCGAACTCGTCGGGGTCGGGGCCGGTCACCAGACCCGCGTTCTTCATGAAGCTCACACCCGTCGGTACGAGAACGGGGAACTGTCGAAGCAGCGGGCGGGCCTGCCCGGCGGTCAACTCCACCATCCTGATCGGTTCGCGCACCCTGCCGCGGACCAGGACGGCATCGGGATTCGCCTGCGCATTGCGCACCCAGTCCGCGCCCGGGAACCCGCCGACGACATAGCGCTGTCCGTCCACCTCGAACGGGGTGATCGGCGTCGACCGCGGCTGACCCGAGTTCCGGCCGGTCACCGTCAACACCAGCGGACCGTCTTTCATCAGGCCGGTCTTCATCACGGCCATCAGGACCTTGTTCATCGGTTTGAGCCACCACGGCGGCGTCGGATCGGCCATGTGGTCCAGTGTGCCGTCACACACCGTGCGCACGAAGCGCCGCGATCAGACCGTCTGCGCGTTCGACGGTCGGCAGCGGATCGACGAGGGCAAAGCCACAGCCCACCGTGCGGGCACCCCCGTCGGCCTCGTCGCTGTCGCCGACCATCAGCGCGTGTTCGCCGGCGACCCCCAGGCGGTCCAGCGTGGTCTGGAAGATCGCCGGATCCGGCTTCACGGCACCCACTTCGTAGGAGAGCACGAACTCGTCGACATCGCCGGCGATGCCGATGCGCTCGAACGCGGGCCGGACGTCGAAGGCGATGTTGGACACGACCGCGGTCTTGAGGCCGCGCTGCCTCAGCTCTGTGAACACGTCCACGGTGTCCGGGTACGGCATCCAGCTCGCCGGGTCGATCACGCGGGAGTACAGCGATTCCGCGTGATGGCGGGCCAGCCCGGATTCACGCAGTACATGCAGGTAGGCCTCGCGGTGCAGGTGCGGCGCGAGGTCCCGGTTGACCCACGCGTGCAGCGCCTCCGGAGTCATGTGGACCGACCTGCCGGTGGGCGCGGTGAGCCGTCGCATCAGCTCGGCCTGCACGTGACCGTCGACCTCGCGGTCCCCATCCGGATCGAGTTCGCGGTCCAGTTGCATGCCGGCGAACCAGCTGTCGTCTTCCTCGAGGCGGAACAGCGTGCCGGAGAAATCGAACATCACAGCCTGGAATTCGGTCACCTCATCATCGTGCCAGGTGTGAAATGCCCGCTAAACGGCTAAATAGGCCCCATGACGTCGTCCGGTTCGGGTCCGCTGCACACCGTCGTAGTGGTTCCGGCGCACAACGAGGCGGCCCACCTACCGGATTGCCTGCGGGCGCTCACCACAGCCGGGCTCTGCCTTCCCGACCCGGTGTCGATCGTGGTGGTGCTCGACTCCTGCGACGACGGCAGCGAAGACCTGGCCGGTCGGTTCGGCCCCGACGTGCACTTCATCTCCGTCGAGGCCGCCAACGTCGGCGCCGTTCGTGCTGCGGGATTCGAGTATGCGAAGTCGTTGTGCGGCCAGACCGCGTCCGAGGACATCTGGTACGCCACCACCGACGCCGACAGTGTCGTCGACGCCGACTGGCTGGTGCGCATGGTCGGTCGTGACGACGCGGACATGGTGCTCGGCGTGGTCCGGGTGTCGAACTGGCGGAACTTCTCGCAAGCGGTGATCCGCGACTACCTGCGCAGGTATCGGTCCACCGGACCGGGCCACAACCATGTGCACGGCGCGAACATGGGTTTTCGCGCCGATGCGTACTGGCATGTAGGTGGGTTCCGCGCGCTGGCCACCGGCGAGGACGTCGAGCTCGTCGAACGCTTCGAGGCTGCCGGCCTGACGATTCATCGGGACCGCGCCCTGTCGGTGGCGACGTCGGCTCGTGGTGAGGCGCGAGCCCCCGGCGGCTTCGCTCAGCATCTGAAGAGCCTGGCGCGGTCGGCCCAGAAGCCGAAGGCCGGTGCGGGGACGTGACCGCCGCGATGGTGGGCACCTGGCTCGCTGCCGGCGCGCTCGACCTTCCGCTGCCCGGCCGTGGTGACACCGCGCTGCGCTTCAACCGATTGGCGGCACTCACCGAGACCGACGTCGTGGGCGGGCGGTTGGCCGAAGCCCACGCCGACGCTGTGGCGATCCTGGCCGAGTTGGATGGCCCGGCCCCGACAGCCGGTCAGCTGTGGGGGGTGTGGGCGGCGGAATCGCGGGACGCGGTCCTGTGTGCCGACGACGACAACGGACGTGTCCTGCTCGACGGTACGAAGGTGTGGTGCTCCGGAGCGGGTCTGTGTACGCATGCGCTGGTCACGGCGCGGCTGGCTTCAGGGCAGCGGGGGCTGTTCGCCGTCTCCCTCGACGAGCACGGTGTCCACCCGCTACCCAGCAGCTGGCGCAACGCCGGCATGGCCGAATCTGACACCCGCTCAGTACAGTTCACGGCCACCCCTGCCGTCGCGGTCGGGCTGCCGGGCGAGTACCTCACCCGGCCCGGCTTCTGGCACGGCGCCGCCGGGGTGGCCGCCTGCTGGCTGGGCGGGGCACGCG
>NZ_JBAUJR010000318.1:0-1858 GCF_049683935.1 Mycobacterium sp.
CCCTCACCGTGCGCGGCGGGCAGCATCGCATCGACGCCGACGACCTCGTGTCCGGCGTCGGCCAACCGGGCGGAGATGCGCGCGCCGATGAAGCCGGCGGCACCCGTCAGGAGGACTCTCACGGCAGTTCGATCGGCAGGGTGACGCCCTCGTGCGGCAGGCAGTGCGTGCAGGTGCGCTCCACGTCGACCTGAGCGATGGCCTCATGCACCAACTGTTTGAACGGCACCATGTTGCGTTCGAACTCCGCGAAGACGTCCACGGCTCGCACGCCCGCCCCCTGCTCGATGCCCGCATCGAGATCGGTCACCAACGCTATTGCGGCATAACACATCTCGAGTTCCCGCGCCAGCACCGTCTCGGGATAGCCGGTCATGTTGACCAGCCGGAAACCCTGGCTCGCGAACCATCGGCTCTCCGCGCGGGTCGAGAACCGCGGCCCCTGGATCACCACCATCGCGCCGCCGTCGACGACCCCTGGCAGGCCGGTCGCCGCGGCCCGCAGAGACGGGCAGTACGGGTCGGCGAAGTCGACGTGGATGCCGCCGGAGTCGAAGTACGTGTCGCGCCGTCCCGACGTGCGGTCGACCAGCTGGTCGGGTACCACCATCGCGCCCGGACCCAATTGCGCATCCAGGCTGCCGACCGCACACGGACCGAAGATGCGCCGCACCCCGAGCGCACGCATCGCCCACATGTTCGCGCGGTAGGGCACCGTGTGCGGCGAGAACTCGTGGCCGGCGCCGTGCCGGGGCAGGAACGCCACCTCGTGATCGCCGACGGTTCCGACGGTGATCGGCGCGCTCGGCGGGCCGTACGGCGTGTCCAGGCTGATCGCCCGCGCTTCGGGACCGAAGAACGAGTAAAAGCCGCTGCCGCCGATGACTCCCAACAATGAACTGCTCCTCACGTGTGCCGGCGCTCCATTGTTCATCATCAGGCACCCGCTCCAAGCATGACGTTGTGGTGACGTCAGCCTCGGATACGGTCCCGAGGGCCGAACAGTGGGCAGGCTGTCGGGGGAAATCTATGCGGGCACTCAACTCAACACAGCAGACGTGGCTCGCGCTACTTGTCGGTCTGACCGGGATCGTGACGGCCCTCATGCTGCCGTTCGCCCCGGTCGTCGCGCAGACCACCACCCTCAACTGGCCCGCACCCGGCCAGCCTGCCGTCTCGGGCAGCGCGCTGGTTCACCCGTACCGGCCGAGCGAGCTCACGGTGTCGATTCCGTGTTCGGCGCTGCGCGCCGCGACAGGGCAGTCCGCACCGGTCACCGTGCTGGCGACCGGAGCCGACGGCGACGGGATGACGGTCACCGGTTCCGCGGGGGTGGCGACACTGCGTGCCGACGACGTCGAGCAGCGCCTGGTCGTGCCGCCCGCGCCGACGGACTGCCGGATCACCGTCGATTCCGGCCCCGATGGGATGTCCGTCGTCGGCGCCGACGGGCAGACCACCGAACTCGCGGACCAACCCGTGCCCGAAGTGTTCGGCTTCCGCACCGACCTCGTCCCGCCGGACTCCGACGGGCTGTCGGTGACCGCGGAGATCACCGGTCCGTTTGCGACGACGCCGACGGTGCTCAAGGCCGTGCTGATCGTTGTGCAGCTGTCGGCGGTGGTGGCCGCGTTTGTTCTGCTGAGCCGCGGTCGGGCCCCGCCGGGCCGTCGCGGACGTCCACGAGTCCGATGGGAGCGGCTGTGGTGGATCGACGTCGCGGTGGTCGCGACGTTCTGCGGGTGGGCGATCATCGGACCGCTCGCCGTCGACGACGGCTGGGCGACCACCATCGCCCGCACTGTCGCCGCCACGGGCGACCCGGGGAACTACTACCGATGGTGGAACGCTGCCGAGG
>NZ_JBAUJR010000319.1:0-4773 GCF_049683935.1 Mycobacterium sp.
GCTAAGCAACCGGTCGCCGACGGTGACGAGGCGCCGATCTCGTTGGCGCAGGCCATCAACCGCGCGCTGCGGGATGCGCTCCGCGAGCACCCCGAGACGCTGGTGTTCGGCGAGGACGTGGGCCGCAAGGGCGGCGTGTACGGGGTGACGCGCGGGCTGCAGGCCACAGCAGGCACCGCCCGCGTGTTCGACACCCTGCTCGACGAGCAGTCGATCCTGGGACTCGCTCTCGGAGCGGGAGTTTCGGGGCTGGTGCCGATCCCGGAGATCCAGTACCTGGCCTACCTCCACAACGCCGCGGACCAGATCCGAGGTGAGGGCGCCACGCTGCAGTTCTTCTCCGACCGGCAGTACCGCAACCCGATGGTGGTGCGCATCGCGGGTTACGGCTACCAGAAGGGGTTCGGCGGCCACTTCCACAACGACAACTCGATCACGGCCATCCGCGATCTACCCGGGGTGGTGGTGGCATCCCCGGCTCGACCCGACGACGCCGCGGCGATGATGCGGGCGTGTGTCATCGCGGCGCGCACCGCGGGGGTGGTGTGCCTGTTCCTCGAGCCGATCGCGCTGTACCACACGCGGGACCTGTACGAGGACGGCGACGATCTGTGGCTCGCCGGCGACGGCGGGGGAGTCGTGCCGATCGGCCGCGCCCGAACCTACGGCGACGGCCGCGATCTGACGATCCTGACATTCGGCAACGGTCTCCGGATGAGCCTGCGCGTCGCTCGCCGACTCGCTGACCGCGACATCGACGTACGTGTGGTCGATCTCCGCTGGCTCGCGCCACTGCCGGTGGCGGGCATCCTCGCTGAAGCTCACGCGACCGGTCGGGTGCTCGTGGTCGACGAGACACGTGAGAGCGGCGGCGTCAGCGAGGGCGTGGTGACCGCGTTGATCGACCACGGATACACGGGCGCACTGGCGCGGGTGGCCAGCCACGACAGCTTCATCCCGCTCGGCGACGCGGCGCTGCAGGTGCTGCTGTCGGAGGAGACGATCGAGGCGGCAGCGATCAAGCTGGTCCAGCATCGGCCGTCAGCGCGACGGTGAGCACCGGCACCGTCAGCTCGCGCTGCCACTGACGCGCAGCCGAATTCTGCAGGAATTCCTCCACTGCGCCCGCGGTGTCCTCGGTCGGTTCCCAGTCCCAGCACAGCCGTCGCACGATCTCGGGAGACAGCAGATTCTCCACCGGCACTGAAACACGTTGTGCGACTTCGTTCAATCCGGCTTTCGCTGCCTCCAACCGGGCGGCCGCCTCCGGCTTGCGCCGCGCCCAGCGCGACGCGGGCGGTGGGCCGTTGGACGCTTCGGAGGCGATGGGCGGATCGGTGGTGGTTCGGGCCCGCTCCAGCGCTTCGAGCCACACCTGGGCGCTGCGCCGCTGCTTGGGTCCACCGAACACCGGCAACTCGGTGAGTTTCTCGACGCTGTCGGGATTGACGGTGGCGGCGTTGACGATCGCGCTGTCGGGCAGGATGCGGCCCGGCGCGATGTCGCGCCGCCGGGCGATCTGGTCTCGGGTGGTCCACAATTCGCGCACCGCAGCCAGGGCCAGCGGATTCCGGATCTTGTGGATGCCGGAGGTGCGGCGCCACCGGTCACGTCTGGTCGGGGCGCCTTCGAAGGTGCGCAGGAACTCGAATTCTTGCCTCGCCCAATCAGTTTTGCCCTGTTCCTCGAGTATCGCGGCGATCGCGTCACGAAGCTCGCCGAGAACCTCGACGTCGAGTGCGGCATAGTTGAGCCAGTCGTCGGGCAACGGCCGCTTGGACCAGTCAGCGGCACCGTGGCCCTTGGTCAACTGCAGTCCGAGCAGGCGTTGCACCATCGCGGCCAGGTTGACCCGGTCGAAGTTGGCGAGCCGCCCGGCCAGTTCGGTGTCGTAGAGCGCGGTCGGGCGCATGCCTATCTCGGCCAGGCACGGCAGGTCCTGATCGGCGGCGTGCAACACCCACTCGTCGGTGGCCAGCACCTCGGCCACCGGGGCCATCACCTCGAGCGAATCCCCACCGTGCATGACCGGGTCGATCAGGACGGTGCCGGCACCCGCGCGGCGGATCTGCACCAGGTAGGCGCGGTTGGAGTAGCGGAAGCCTGACGCCCGCTCCGCGTCCACCGCGAACGGCCCGCGTCCGGCAGCCAGAAAGTTTGCCGCCCTGGCGATTTCGTAGCGACTGACGGACACGTCCGGTACCCCGTCGCGGGGCGCCAGCAGGGGGGTGGCCTCGGGTTCGGGCGGCTCAGGGTCGCCGGCGGCCTCAGGGGGCACGGAGTCGATGGCGGGGCCATCTGCCTCGATTTCGGACATGTGGAGTCAGGCGCGGCTGCGGGAGTTCAGGTCGGTCACCCCGTCAGGGGGCAGACCGGCGGCGTGCTCGAGGACTTCGCAGAACGCTTCGACGTGGGGGCCGAGCTCCAGCGTGGTCGCGGTCCAGGAGGCGCGCAGCTCGAGTTGGTGGGCCCGCGGCGGCCCCGAGATGTCTCCGTAGCGGACCGAGGTGGTGGCGGTGACGGTGCCGCCCAGGGCGGTGACGTGCTCGGAACGCTCCTCGAGCGCATCGACCAGCCAGCTCCAGGCGACCTCGGGGAGCAACGGGTCGACAGCCTCGCTGGAGTCCAGATCGGCCTGGATGTAGGCGACCAGACGCATGGTGCCGTCCCAGGCCTCCGCGCCCTCGGGGTCGTGCAGCAGGATGAGCCGGCCGAACGCATCTCCTTCGGAGCGCTCCGGGATGATCGCCGTCTCGGCGTGCTTGACCTCGGCGCCCAACGCGTAGCTGAACGGCGCGAGCCGCTGCGGCGGTCGGATCGGGCCGAGCTCGATCTCCGGTCGCACGGTGGTGGCATTCATCGCCGCCACCGCTTCACGGAATTGAGCCGGTTCGGCGGTGGTCACGACGATTGACGCTAGTCCATTCGGGCAGGTCTGTGCTCGTGGCGCGCCGATTGGCACCGGACGGGCCATGGCAGCATGGAGAGCGATGAATACGCGCCGCGAGCTGCCCGAATCGACCTACCTTGCCGCCGTTGCCGGTCGCAAGCCCCACCGGACCCCGGTGTGGATGATGAGGCAGGCAGGACGATCGCTACCCGAGTACCGGGCGCTTCGGGCCGAGAACACGATGATGCAGGCCTGTTTCGACGCCGACCTGATCACCGAGATCACGCTGCAGCCGGTGCGCAGGCACGGCGTCGACGCCGCGATTCTGTTCTCCGACATCGTGGTGCCGCTGCGCGCCGCCGGGATCGCACTGGACATCGTCCCGGACGTCGGCCCGGTGATCGACAACCCCATCCGTACCCCCGACGACGTCCGCGCGATCAACCCCCTCGACCCTGACCAGGTGGCACCGGTCGCCACCGCGATCACGCAGCTGACCTCTGCATTGGGTGACGTGCCGCTGATCGGCTTCGCCGGGGCGCCGTTCACGTTGGCGTCCTACCTGGTGGAAGGGGGGCCGAGCCGCAACCACGAGCGCACCAAGGCGATGATGCTGGGCGAATCGGCCACCTGGCATGCGCTCATGACGGCCCTCACCGATGTGACCATCGGGTTCCTGCGGACCCAGCTCGAAGCCGGGGTGGACGCCATCCAGGTGTTCGACTCCTGGGCCGGCACGTTGTCTCTGGCCGACTACCGCGCCTACGTGCTGCCGCACAGCGTTCGGGTGTTCACCTCTTTGGCTGACTTCGGAGTGCCGATGACGCACTTCGGCGTCGGTACTGCCGAGCTGCTCGGCGCGATGTCGGAGGCGGTGTCGGGACACGGGGTGCCGGCAGTCGTGGGGGTGGATTGGCGGACCTCGCTGACCGATGCCGCGGCGCGTGTGCAGCGGGGCTGCGCGCTGCAGGGAAACCTGGACCCGGTGGTGCTGCTGGCAGGCTGGCCTGTCGTGCAGCGCGCGGTGCGGGCGGTCGTGGAGGACGGCAGGCGCGCCGTCGATGCCGGTGCCGCCGGGCACGTGTTCAACCTCGGTCACGGCGTGCTGCCCGGGACGGACCCAGAGGTGATCACCGACGCGGTCGCCTTGGTGCACGAGCTGTGACTGCATCGTATTGTGTTGTCGGCGGTGGCATTTCAGGACTCGTAGCGGCCTACCGGTTGCGGGTGGCGGCTGGTCCGGACGCATCCATCACGGTGCTGGATCCGGCCGATCGGCTCGGTGGCGTGCTGCGAACCGAACGGATCGGCGGGCAGCCGGTGGACGTCGGCGCGGAGGCTTTCGTGGCGCGCAGGCCAGAAGTGCCTGCGCTGCTCGCCGAATTGGGCCTCTCGGGTAAGCAGATCGCGACCACCGGAGCACGGCCGTTGATCTACAGCGAGGGCCGGCTGCATCCGTTGCCCAAGGACACCGTCAACGGCATCCCGGCGCGGCCCGCCGCGCTGAGCGGTCTCGTCGATGACGCGACGGTCCGCTGGATGCTCGACGAACCCCGGCGTCCGTTCACCTGGCGCCCGGGGGCCGACCCGTCGGTCGCCGACCTCGTCGGGGACCGTTTCGGGGAACAGGTGGTGATCCGGTCGGTGGACCCACTGCTGACGGGGGTCTACTCGGGTTCGTCGGCGACGATCGGGATCCGCGCAGCGGCCCCGACGGTCGCTGCGGCCCTGGATCGCGGCGCGCGCAACCTGACCGACGCGGTCAACGCCGCCCTCCCGCAGCCGCTGACCGGGTCGGTGTTCGGTGCGGTCGACGGCGGGTACGCGGTGCTGCTCGACGAGTTGGTGCGCCGCTCCGGCCTGCGCTGGGCGCAGGTGGCCGT
>NZ_JBAUJR010000320.1:0-8384 GCF_049683935.1 Mycobacterium sp.
GCCCGGCGCGGTCAACCGCGGCAACGCGACGCACACTGTCGCCGCGGCGGTGACACTGGGCGCGGATCCCGCCGCAGCGGTCGCGGCGGTGTCACTGGTCGACGAGGTGGCGGGCCGGTACCGGACCGTGCAACTCGGCGCGCACACCGCACGCGTGCTGCTCGCGAAGAACCCGGCCGGTTGGCAGGAGGCGCTGTCGATGGTGGACCGCGATGCCGCGGGGGTGGTGATCGCCGTCAACGGGCAGGTGCCCGACGGCGAGGACCTGTCCTGGCTGTGGGACGTGCGCTTCGAACACTTCGACACGGTGCAGGTGGTCGCTGCCGGCGAACGTGGCACCGACCTCGCGGTGCGTCTGGGCTACGCGGGCGTCGAGCACACGCTGGTGCACGACACGATGCGCGCGATCGATTCGTGCCCGCCCGGCCACGTCGAGGTCATCGCGAACTACACCGCATTCCTGCAGTTGAACCGAATCCTGGAGCGCCTCGGATGACCGAATCGACGGTGCGGATCGGGCTGGTGCTTCCCGACGTGATGGGCACCTACGGCGACGGCGGCAACTCGGTGGTGCTGCGACAGAGGTTGCGCCTGAGGGGAATCGACGCCGAGATCGTCGAGATCACGCTCGACGATCCGGTGCCGTCGGAGCTGGACATCTACACCCTCGGCGGCGCCGAGGACTACGCGCAACGGCTGGCGACCAAGCATCTGATCCGCTATCCCGGCCTGCAGCAGGCGATTTCGCGAGGAGCCCCGGTGCTGGCGATCTGCGCGGCCATCCAGGTACTGGGGCACTGGTACGAGACCTCGGCCGGGGAACGCGTCGACGGGGTGGGGGTGCTGGACCTGACGACGTCGCCGCAACCGGAGCGCACCATCGGCGAGGTCACGGCGACTCCGTTGATCGACGGGCTGACCGAACCGTTGACCGGTTTCGAAAACCACCGCGGTGGAACGGTGTTGGGCGCCGACGCACGGCCACTGGCCGCAGTCACCAAGGGTGCGGGCAACCGGGCCGGGGACGGTGTCGACGGCGCGGTGCAGGGCAGCGTCGTCGCCACCTATCTGCACGGCTGCTGCCTGGCCCGCAATCCGGAGCTTGCCGACCACCTGCTCGCCGAGGTCGTCGGTACGCTGGCACCGCTGCCACTGTCGGAAGTCACGCAGCTGCGCCGGGAACGCCTCGCGGCACCCCGACGGGTGTAGGGCAACTAGTCGCAGCCGACGACGCGCGAATGTACGGTTTCTGACGAAAATCGGCCTGGAATCGTCATAAAGCGTACGTTCGGCGCGCGAACCCGGATCAGGCCATCGCGCGGCGGCCGACCAGCGCGCGACCCAGCGTCAACTCATCGGCGAACTCCAGATCCCCACCCATCGGCAGGCCCGACGCGATCCGCGTCACGGACAGCCCGGGGATGTCGCGCAGCATCCGCACCAGATAGGTCGCGGTGGCCTCACCCTCGGTGTTCGGATCGGTGGCGATGATCACCTCGGCGACGTCGACACCGTCGACCCGCTCGCCGATCCTGTTGAGCAGCTCGCGGATTCGCAGCTGGTCCGGACCGATGCCCGACAGCGGGTCGAGCGCGCCGCCGAGCACGTGGTAGCGACCGCGGAACTCCCGGGTGCGTTCGACCGCCTGCACATCCTTGGGTTCCTCGACGACACAGACCAGCGAGGCGTCACGGCGCGAGTCGCTGCAGATACGACAGCGGTCGTCGTCGCTGACGTTTCCGCACACCGCGCAGAACTTCACCCCGTCGCGCACCTTGCCGAGGACGGCGGTGAGCCGGTCGATGTCCGGCGGCTCGACCGAGAGCAGGTGGAACGCGATGCGCTGGGCACTCTTCGGCCCGATGCCGGGCAGCTTGCCCAACTCGTCGATCAGATCCTGGACCGGTCCTTCGAACAAGGAGTCACATCCCCGGCAGCCCGAGGCCGCCCATTCCGCCCGCCAGCGGGCCGAGCCTGTCGTGCGCCAGGATGGTCACCTGCTTGGCCGCGTCGCCGATCGCGCCGACGATCAGGTCCTGCAGCGTCTCGACGTCGGAGGGGTCGACCACCTTGGGGTCGATCGCCACGGCCACCACCTCGCCGCTGCCGCGCATGCTGACCTGGACCAGTCCACCGCCCGCCTGGCCGTGCACCTCGGCGTTGGCGAGGGCCTCCTGGGCCTCCATCAACTGCTGCTGTACCTGCTGGGCCTGCGCGAGCAGTGCTGACATATCGGGTTGACCATCGGGCTGCATGACTGTCCTCTGTGCATGTCGGTGATTCGGGGATAGATATGCGGATAGGTTTCGTCTCGGTCTCGACTTGGTTGCGCTCGCCCAGATCCGGCACTTTGGTCTTTAAGCGTAGTCCGCATGCGGGCTACCGTGGCGCCGTGCACGTGCCAGTCCGCCTCCGTGTCGGCACCCGAGTAGGTTCAGCGCTCGCCGCCGGACTGCTCGTCGCCGCCTCGACGCTCATCAGCCCTGCCCATGCCGCCCCGACCAGCGTGGCGGGGAAGATCGTTTTCCTCGACCCCGGTCACAACGGTGCCAACGACGCCTCGATCAGCAGACAGGTCCCGACAGGGCGTGGCGGCACCAAGGACTGCCAGGCCGGCGGCACCGCCACCGGCGACGGCTATCCCGAGCACAGCTTCACCTGGGACACCACCCTGCGGATCCGGCAGGCGCTGACCGCCCTCGGCGTGCGGACCGCGATGTCGCGGGGCGACGACACCGGCCTGGGACCCTGCGTCGACGAACGGGCGGCGATGGCGAACCAGATCCGGCCCAACGCCGTGGTCTCGATCCACGGCGACGGCGGTCCGGCCAGCGGGCGTGGCTTCCACGTGCTGTACTCCTCCCCACCGCTGAACGCCGCCCAGGCGGGGCCGTCGGTGCAGTTCGCCAGGGTGATGCGCGATCAGCTCGCCGGTTCGGGCATCCCGCCCGCGACCTACATCGGCTCGTCGGGTCTCAATCCGCGCTCCGATATCGCCGGCCTCAACCTGGCTCAGTACCCGTCGATCCTCGTCGAACTGGGCAATATGAAGAATCCGGCCGATTCGGCCCTGATGACAACGGAGCAGGGGCGCCAGAAGTACGCCGACGCCGTCGTCCGCGGCATCGTGGCGTTCCTCAGCTCCCAGAGTTGAGAGTGACGTCCACGACACGCTCGACGGCGATCAGTTCTCCGCTCCGAGGGTGCCCTCGACCTCACGCTTGAGGTTTCCGAGCACTGCGGCCTGGATCTTGCGCAGTCCGATCGGGGCGAATGTCTTCTCGAAGAAGCCGCCGATCCCGCCCGCCCCCTGCCACGACGTCTTGACGGTCACCGACGATCCCGGACCTGCCGGCGCGACGGTCCAGTTCGTCACCATCGTCGAGTTCGCATCCTTCTCGATAACGGTGTGACCTGCGACGTCGACGGCGGCCTTGACGTCGCGGGACCGCGATTTGGTGGCCTGCAGCTTCCAGGTGGCCACGGTTCCGGCGCCCTGGCCGCCCTCGAGTACCTGGTAGCCGCTGTAGTGCTCGGAGAGGATTCTCGGGCGCATGGCCTGGTAGTCCGCGACGGCGCCGAAGACGGTCGCCGGGTCGGCGTCGATCAGGACCGTGCTGGACGCGCTGACCTGTCCCATCAGTGCAAACTCCTCGTCAACAGGGGGTGAAGGTGTCTGGGTACGGTCGCATCGGGTGCCACCGCGGACTAGCGTATATGTGTGTCTGTCGCCTCGACCGACGCACGTGCCGCTCATACCGACGGCGTGCGGCGGCTTCTTTCCAGTTATCGGGCGATTCCCGCCGACGCCTCGGTCCGGCTGGCCAAGCCGACGTCGAACCTGTTCCGCGCCCGCGCCAAGAACACCGGCCCCGGCCTGGACACCTCAGGGTTGACGCACGTGATCGCGGTCGATCCGCACACCCGCACCGCCGACGTGGCCGGCATGTGCACCTACGAGGACCTGGTGGCCGCCACGCTGCCGTATGGGCTCTCGCCGCTGGTGGTCCCCCAGCTCAAGACAATCACCCTCGGCGGTGCGGTGACCGGGCTCGGCATCGAGTCGGCGTCGTTCCGCAACGGTCTGCCCCACGAGTCCGTGCTAGAGATGGACATCCTCACCGGCACCGGCGAGATTCTGCGGGCATCGCCCGACGAGAACCCCGAACTGTTCCGGGCGTTTCCGAATTCCTATGGCACGCTGGGTTACTCGGTTCGCCTGAAGATCGAGTTGGAGCCCGTCAAGCCGTTCGTGGCGCTGCGGCACGTCAGGTTCGGATCGCTGACCGACCTGGTCGAGGCGATGGACGCGATCATCACCTCCGGCGAATTCGACGGCGAGCGGGTCGATTACCTCGACGGTGTAGTGTGCACCGCCGACGAGGGCTACCTCTGTCTCGGCACCCAGTCGGCCACCCCCGGACCGGTCAGCGATTACACCGGCAGCGACATCTACTACCAGTCGATCCAGCACGAGGGCGGTGAGAAGCACGACCGGCTCACCATCCACGACTACCTGTGGCGGTGGGACACCGACTGGTTCTGGTGCTCGAGGGCATTCGGCGCACAGAATCCGCGTATCCGCCGCTGGTGGCCGCGAAAGTACCGGCGCAGCAGCTTCTACTGGAAGCTCATCGGCTACGACCAGCGCTTCGACATCGCCGACCGCCTCGAGGTACGCAACGGCCGGCCCCCACGCGAACGGGTCGTCCAGGACGTCGAGGTACCGATCGAGCGCACCGCCGAGTTCGTGGCATGGTTCCTCGAGAACGTACCCATCGAACCGATCTGGTTGTGCCCGTTGCGACTTCGCGACGAGGGCAACTGGCCGCTGTACCCGCTGCGCCCGCACCACAGCTACGTCAACATCGGCTTCTGGTCTTCGGTGCCCGTCGGTCCCGAGGAGGGCCACACCAACAAGCTGATCGAACGCAGGGTCAGCGAACTGAACGGACACAAGTCGCTGTACTCCGACGCGTACTACTCGCCGGAGGAGTTCGACGAACTCTACGGCGGCGAAACCTACAAGACGGTGAAGAAGACCTATGACCCTGACTCACGATTCCTCGATCTGTATGCGAAGGCGGTGAAGAGACAATGACGACATTTCGGGAACGCGCCACAGATGCGGCGGACAACTCCGAAGGCAGACTCTCACTGGCGGAGGTTCTGGAGATCTTCGCGGCCGGCCGACTGCCGCTGAAATTCACGGCTTACGACGGCAGCAGCGCCGGACCCGACGACGCGACGTTGGGACTCGACCTGCGGACGCCGCGGGGGACCACCTATCTCGCGACCGCTCCGGGCGACCTGGGGTTGGCCCGGGCGTATGTCTCGGGCGACCTCGAGGCCCTGGGCGTCCATCCGGGTGATCCCTACGATCTGCTCGCCGCGATGGCGCAGAAGATGAAGTTCAAGCGCCCGCCCGCGCGGGTGCTGGCCAACGTCATCCGCTCCATCGGCATCGAGCACCTCGTGCCGATCGCACCGCCTCCTCAGGAGGCACTCCCCCGGTGGCGACGCTTCGCAGAAGGGTTGCGACACAGCAAGACCCGTGACGCCGAGGCGATCCATCATCACTACGACGTGTCGAACACCTTCTATGAGTGGGTTCTCGGCCCGTCGATGACCTACACCTGCGCCTGCTATCCGCACCCGGATGCCACGCTGGAGGAGGCGCAGGAGAACAAGTACCGGCTGGTCTTCGAGAAGCTGCGACTGCAACCGGGTGACCGCCTCCTCGACGTCGGCTGCGGCTGGGGTGGCATGGTGCGCCATGCCGCGCGCAACGGCGTGAAGGTGATCGGCGTGACGCTGTCGCGGGAGCAGGCCATCTGGGCGCAGAAGGCCATCGCCGAGGAGGGTCTGGGAGACCTGGCTGAAGTGCGCCACAGCGACTACCGCGACGTGCGTGAGTCCCAGTTCGACGCGGTGTCCTCGATCGGGCTCACCGAGCACATCGGGGTGGCGAACTATCCGGCGTACTTCCGGTTCCTGCGGTCGAAGCTGCGCACCGGCGGCCTGGTGCTCAACCACTGCATCACCCGTCACGACAATCGAGCGGGGGCCACTGCCGGCGGGTTCATCGACCGGTACGTGTTCCCCGACGGTGAGCTCACCGGTTCCGGGCGCATCATCACCGAGGTGCAGAACGCCGATCTCGAGGTCTTGCACGAAGAGAACCTGCGCCACCACTATGCGCTGACGCTGCGCGACTGGTGCCGCAACCTCGTCGAGAACTGGGATGAAGCAGTCGCCGAGGTGGGTCTGCCCACCGCCAAGGTATGGGGTCTGTACATGGCAGGATCCCGGATCGGGTTCGAGCAGAACGCTATTCAGCTACACCAGGTATTGGCGGTCAAACTCGACGAACGCGGTGACGATCACGGGCTGCCGCTGCGGCCCTGGTGGAACGCATAGGGGGACTCCGGTGATCCGATTCCTGCTGCGTGTCGCTGTATTTCTCGGGTCCTCGGCGATCGGGCTGCTCGTCGCCGACTGGTTGGTGCCAGGTGTGTCGGTCTCGGTGTGGGGCTTCGTCGCTGCGGTGGTGATCTTCACTGTGGCCCAGGCGATCCTGTCACCGTTCTTCCTGAAGATGGCCAGCCGATATGCCTCGGCGTTCCTCGGCGGCATCGGGCTGGTATCGACCTTCGTCGCGCTGCTGTTGGCCTCGCTGCTGTCCAACGGTCTCAGCATCCGCGGCATCGGTTCGTGGGTCGCGGCCACCGTGCTGGTCTGGTTGGTCACCGCCGTGGCGACGGTGGTGCTGCCAGTGCTGCTCCTGCGCGAGAAGAAGACAGCGACCTAGGCGCCGGCGGGGTCGGAGTAGACCGCACACCGACCGCCACCGGCCCGTTTCGCTTGGTACATCGCCGCATCGGCGTGCCGGACGACATCGTCGACCAGGAAGTGTGAGGCATCGGTCGCCAACGCCGCGACTCCGACACTGGAGCTGAGTTCGATTCCGTCGACATCGCCGCGTGTCAGGGGGGCCAGCCGGTCCGGGAGTTCCGCCATGTCGCCGGCATCGTCTAGAAAGCCGACGAGCACGAGTTCGTCGCCGCCGATCCGTGCGACGACCTCACCTCGCCGAGCGATGTCGCGCAGCTTTCCCGCCATCTGTTCCAAAGCCGTGTCGCCGGCGGCATGGCCTTGACGGTCGTTGAGGTCTTTGAAGCGGTCGACATCGCACACCGCGACGAACATCGTCGTCGGCCCGGTCTGCTCACGCAGTGCCGAATCGACAGCGGCGGTCATCCCGCGGCGGTTCCGCAGTCCGGTCAACGGATCGTAGGCGGCCGACCTGGCGGTCCAGCCTATTGCGCGCCGTCCGCGCACGACCATCACGAGTCCACCCAGCGGCACAAAAACCACCCACGTCAACGCCGGCATGTAGAAGACGAACAACTCGATCGGATCGGATCGGCCGGAGGCGGTAGCCCAACCGGTGATCGCCGCGATCACCAGAAACCCAACCGCGCAGTGCAGGTAGAGAATTCGAGGGCTCAGCAGAAAGGCGGCGAACCCACCGACCAGACCCATGTAGAGCGTGGAGCAAAGTTGGGCCTGCGGCGTGGACATCGTCGACGCGCCCAACGCGAGCGCACAGTCCGCCCAGATCACGAATGCCACAGCAGCGCCGTACCGCGGCCACGGCGTCAGCAGCCAGCGGGCCCCGACCACGGTGGCGACAATTGCCGCGACGGCGAGAAGCAACCTGGTCGTGGGGTTGTCGGGGCCGTGGGGGAGAAACTGCGCGACCACGCCCATGCCTGCCATAGCGAAGCTCGATGCGCCGACGAAGCGGGTGAAAGTCTTGGTGAGGGAACCCTCCCGCAATGCTTGAGTCGCAAAAGCGAACTCGCTTCTGCCCACCCCCGGCCTCCTGTCGGCAACGTAAATTTTGGTCGCCAGTTCGTGACAGAGGGCAGTCTAGCTAATCTCCCTGGATGCGACGCGCCCCGAGCTCGGTCTGCAATAACTCGAGGGCGGCCTCTTCGGGGTCGCGGCGCGGCGCCAAGGGGTCGTCCTTGCCGGCTTCGGCGAGCATGCTCTCCTCGTCGTCATTGGCCTGCTCGGGTTCAGCGGGGGTCTGCCGCGGCTGCGGGGACACCGCCGGCTCAGAGGCCGCTGCGCCGGTCTCGCAGCGGATCTTCCAATTCACCCCGAGCGCGTCCTTGAGAGCGTCGCGGATGACATCGGCGTTGCGTTGCTCGGTCAGTCGTTTCGCCAGCGGCGCCGATTCGTGGCTGAGGACCAGCGTGTCCCCGTCGACGGCACGCACGATCGCACCCGCCAGCATCACCTCGGTGGTGCGACTGCGTTCGCGGACCTTCTCCCGCACGGTGGTCCACATGCTGCGCACCGCAGCGGCGCTGGGT